>CAZTCX010000013.1:0-36219 GCA_964612515.1 uncultured Lentimicrobiaceae bacterium
CGAAGGACGATTTACGAAGGACGATTTACGAAGGACGATTTACGAAGGACGATTTTTGAAGGAGAATTTACGAAGGGCGAATTAGGAATGATGACAGATTGCTTCGCTGTGCTCGCAATGAACCATTAACGAAAAACGATTAACAATTAACAATTTACGATGGACTATTGACGAAAAGCCGTTGACTACTATCAGCTTTCTTCCTCCTCCGGCTCAGGATCCTGGGCGGAGCGTCCTCTCCCTGCTTTCTTCAAAGCCTGATCGAGAATATATTCTATCTGACCGTTTGCGCTGCGAAATTCATCGGCAGCCCATTTCTCAAGCCGATCGTACATATCCGGTGAAATTCGCAACACAAATGTTTTCTTTTTGGCCATTTTTTTTGATTTGTTTTTTAAGAAGCCATTACAACCCGAATAGCTCTATTCTTCTAACTTCTATTGATGCAGCGTACCGGTATTGATCACCGGTGCGGCATCGCGGTCGGAGCAAAGCACCACCATCAGGTTGCTCTCCATGGCAGCTTTTTTGTCTTCGTCGAGTTCTACAATTTCTTTTTTGGACAACTCATCCAGCGCCATCTCCACCATGCTCACAGCACCTTCCACTATTTTGAAACGGGCAGCCACAATAGCGGTTGCCTGCTGGCGGCGCAGCATGGCGCTTGCTATTTCGCTGGCGTAGGCCAAATAACTAATGCGCGCCTCGTGCACATGGATGCCGGCGATTGCAAGCCGCTCGGTGATCTCCACTTCGAGGGCATGATTTACCTCTTCGCCACCCGAACGCAAAGTCACGTCGGCTCCCGCGTCATCAAAATTATCGTAAGGATAATGACCCGCCAGCTTGCGCATCGCAGCCTCAGTTTGAATCTCTACAAAATGCTCGTAATGATCTACCTCGAAGGCTGCCTTGAAAGTGTCTTCAACTTTCCACACCAGCACGATGCCGATCATGATTGGGTTGCCCAACTTGTCGTTAACCTTGATAGGCTCGCTGTCGAGGTTACGGGCACGAAGTGAGATTTTGTCTTTTGTAAAAAACGGGTTTACCCAAAAGAAACCGTTTTTCTTGATGGTTCCCTGGTAGGCGCCAAAAAGCACAAGAACTTTCGATTCGTTGGGGTTAACGATCGTAAAACCGGGAATCAGCAACAGCGCAAGAATGTCGATAGCGATCAGCCAGGGCAATTCGAGCATAATCAAAACAACAATGGGAACACCCAACATCAGTAATACCAACACAACCATCGGGTATCCGGATATTGGCGAATAATTTTTTTCTTCTTTTTTCATCGTTAGGATTTTTAAAAGTAAATTTTTGATATTATTATGATATTGCAAGAATAGCATTATAAATTAATATCATCATCAATTTTTTATATTTTTAACAATAGACGCAAGGCACTTGGAGCAAGGTGCGTAGAGAAAGGCGCATAGAGCGAGGGCGCTATCGTTTAGAGCGAGGCGCATAGAGCAAATTATTGCACGTAAAAAAATATTGTAACTTTTTCTGTGGCCGCTGCGTCGTAGGACTAAATTTCACGAAGAAACTTTATCAGGAATTACTTTTAGAATTAATCATTTAAAATTAAAGACATGAAAACGATACACAAAACGGGATTGATTTACATCGCAATGGCGCTGGCTATGCTGACCCCGGGTATTGCGCAGGCGCAGGGAAGCAAAGGCAACAAGAACGTGGTGAAACAGGAACGCGCCGTAACGCCGTTTATCAGCGTAGTGGTGAGCGGAGCTTTCGATGTTTTTCTCACCCAACAGCCAGCCACCACGCTGACGGTGGAAGCCGATGAAAACCTGATGGATCAAATCACGACGGAAGTCAACAACCAGGTGCTTACGATCAGTTCGCGGACAATAAAAAACCCCACCAAGCTCAACATTTATATCTCCTCTCCCACCATCGAGTTTATCGAACTGAGCGGCGCCTCCAACCTCGTGGGTGAAAATACGCTCCAGGGACTAGCGCTGGATATTAAAACCAGCGGCGCAGCGGATGCAAGGCTCAACGTAAATGTGGATAATATTTCAGTAAACGCTTCGGGCGCTTCGGTGATTACACTTTCAGGCGCTGCCAAAGAAATGGTGGCAAAAGCCAGCGGCGCAGCCGACGTAAAAGCCTACAAACTAGAGGTGATTGATGTAACGGCCGATGCCAGCGGCGCAGCCAACATTAATGTGAATGCTTCGGGCAAAGTAAAAACAACCACAAGCGGTGCCGGCGACGTCAACCTCAGCGGAAAGGCTGCCGAGGCAGATAACGACGACAATGATGTGGATGTGAGGTCGTGGAAAGAGAATAACAAAACCATTGTAAAAGCCGGTAGCGTAATCGTGGAAGTAACCGGCAGCGATTCCACAAAAATTACTGTTGGCGGGCACAATCTCATTGTGGATGAAGATGGCAACGTAAAATGGAAACGCAACCATACAAATAAATTCAACGGACACTGGGCCGGCCTTGAGCTGGGGGTGAATGGCTACGTGACCGACAAATTCAAAGGTGACATCAAAGGGTACTATGATTTTTTGAATCTGAAATACGAAAAATCCATAGAAGTGAATGTGAACTTCTTCGAGCAGAATTTTAACCTCATCAACGACAAGTTTGGCGTGCTCACCGGCTTAGGGTTGCGCTGGAACAACTACCGATTCGACGACAACATCGTTCTGGAAAAGAGTCCGGACGCCATCTATGGTCATGCGGACACCACCCACAACTGGAGCAAGAGCAAGCTGGTGGTCAACTATCTTACCCTGCCCGTTTTGTTCGAATATCAGAGCAACCGCTTTTCGCGGCGCAACAGTTTTCATGTAGCAGCCGGGATGGTGATGGGATGGCGCTATGCCACCCACACCAAGATGCTCTATTTCGATAATGGGCGTCAAAAACCCAAACAACGCGACGACTTTTATCTGCGACCCTTCCGCTACGATGCAACGTTGCGCGCCGGCTGGGGAATCGTAAACCTTTACGCCAGCTACTCGCTCAACACTCTCTTCAAAGATGGCCGTGGCCCCGATCTTTATCCGTTTACTATTGGGATAACGATTGCAAGTTTTTAGAACATTTTTTCGAAAATCATAACTCCTAAAAAGCCGCCGATAATAGAGGCGGCTTTTTTTTGTTATTAATGGCTCAAAAAAAAGGGAAAAAAAGTGTACTTTTACATCCTAATTTTTAAATCAGCAGAAATACAGAATCACTATGTCAGGACACAGTAAATGGTCAACCATTAAACGCAAAAAAGGCGCCCTGGATTCCAAGCGCTCCAAGATCTTTTCTAAGATCATCAAAGAAATTACCGTAGCCGTAAAAGAAGGCGGCTTTGATCCTGAGGGCAACCCGCGCCTGCGCGTGGCCATCGCCAACGCCAAAGGCGCAAGTATGCCCAAAGACAATATCGAACGCGCCATCAACAAAGGCAAAGAGAAAGATGCCGCTGCTTTTAGCGAACAGACTTTTGAAGGATACCTGCCCAACGGCATAGCAGTGTATGTGGAATGCACCACCGATAACACACAACGCACCGTAAGTAACGTGCGTGCGATCTTTAACAAACATGGCGGCAACATGGGAACCATTGGTTCGCTGAGTTTTATGTTTGATAGAAAAGGCGTTTTTGAATTTCCTAAAAAGGAAGATTTCGACATGGACGGCTTTGAGCTGGAAGTAATAGATGCAGGCGCCGAAGATATCACCGAAGAAGAGGGCATCATTACCGTTATCACCTCAATGGAGGATTTTGGCCGAATGCAAAAAAAACTTGAAGAGCTTGAAATAGAAGTAGAAAGTGCCCAGTTGGAGCGAATCCCCCACGAAACAGTGAACCTTGACGCCGAAAGCGGCCGAAAAATCATGAGAGTTGTTGACCTTTTTGAAGATGATGACGATGTTCAAAATGTGTTTCACAACCTCGAAATCACCGATGAGATCATGGCGGAGATGGAGTAACTTTAAGTTTCAAATAACAAAATCCAAATAACAGATAAGTTCCAAAATCCAATTTTCAAAAATTTGCATCAGTTTGGATTTTGCTCCATTGCAATATTTCAATTTCTTTAAAATATCAAAACCGGCTTCAGGTCGGTTTTTTGTTTTGAAGAGTTTTGAAGTAGCTCGCACACTTATCAACAAGCTGCCCCGAAAGAGCCATCGAAAGGTTATTTTTGCTGCTCTTGTATCTTCATTCCCATAATAGCTGAAATTATGTATTTGATTTTTGATACCGAAACCACCGGTAAGCCAAGGAATTACAACGCGCCGATTACTGATTTCGACAACTGGCCACGCATGGTACAGATTGCCTGGCAACTGCACGATTACGACGGCAATCTGGTAGAGGCGCAGAGCTTTATTATTCGTCCTGATGGATTCGACATTCCCTACAACACCGAGAAAATCCACGGCATTTCCACACAAATGGCTACAACTTACGGAGAGCCGCTTCGCGAGGTGCTTGATGTTTTTTCGGCTACCGTGCAACGCTCTACCCATGTTGCAGGCCACAACATAGGTTTTGACCTGAACATTGCCGGCGCCGAATTTTTGCGCTGCGGACTCGAAAACGTGCTGGCCAGACCTACGACAGTGGACACGATGCAACCTTCGACCGAATATTGTGCACTGCCCGGAGGACGCGGCGGCGGCTACAAATATCCAAGTCTGGGCGAACTTTACAACAAGCTTTTTAATACATCTTTTGGTGAAGCACACAATGCTGTCGCGGATGTGATGGCCACCGCGCGCTGCTTTCTGGAGCTTATCCGACTGGGCGTCATCAACGAAAAGCATTTGAAAATTGACAGCCAAATCTTGTCACGATTTCGTCAAAACAATACGGCACCGATAGCTGCTGTAGAAATGGTGGTGGTTTCCAATAAACAACTCAGCGAGGAACTGGCAGCCAAATCCATGGCCACTCCTGATGAAACAGTTGCTACCACTATCGAAAAACCCATTGATCCAGCCGCCGATACATCCTTTGTGCATTTGCACGTGCATTCTTATTTTTCCGTTTTGCAGGCTACCCCTTCCATCGAAGGGCTGGTGCAAAAAGCTGCCGACCTGGGCATGAAAGCGCTGGCGCTAACCGATCTGGGAAATCTCTATGGCGTTTTTCAGTTTATTAAAGTAGCCCAGAAAAACAACATCAAGGCAATTATTGGCTGCGAATTGTATGTGGTAGAAGATCGTCTAAAGGTAAAATTCACCAAGGACAATCCCGATCGCAGCTACCAACAACTCTTCCTGGCAAAAAACATCCAGGGTTACCGCAATCTCTCCCGGCTTAGTTCCATCGGATGGATTGAAGGCAGCTATGGCGGATTCCCGCGTATCGACAAAGAGATATTGCAACAGTATAAAGAAAACCTGATCACCACCACCGGAGGATTGAACTCGGAGGTTAATGATTTGATTCTGAATGTGGGCGAACAGCAGGCCGAAGAGGCTTTTGTGTGGTGGCACCAGCAGTTTGGCGACGACTTTTATGTACAGATCAACCGCCACGGCCTGCCGGAAGAGGAACGTGCCAACGCAGTACTTTTAAAATTTGCCCGGAAATACAATGTAAAAATCATTGCGGCCAACGAAGTATTTTATCTCGAAAAGGAAGATTCTGATCTGCACGACTGTCTGCTTTGCATCAAAGAAAACGAGTACCAAAGCACGCCGGTCGGCAGAGGCCGCGGGATGCGCTTTGGATTTAGCAGCGACAATTATTATTTCAAAACGCAGCAGGAGATGCTGGAATGTTTCGCTGACTTGCCCGAAGCCATCGCTAACACCCATGCTATAGCTGATTCCATTGAGGCTTTCAGTTTGAGGCGTGATGCCATGATGCCCGAGTTTCCGATACCGCCCGATTTTGGAACGCTCGAAGATTATCGGACGAAATATTCAGAGAAAGAGCTAAAATCTTTTTTTGACGATTTAGAAGTGAAGGATAATTTCGACCGCATCGGCGGATATGAACGGGCGCTGCAAATCCAGCTCGAAGCTGACTATTTGCATTTTCTCACCATGCAGGGTGCTCAAAAACGCTATCCCGACATGAACGATTCCCTTCGCGAGCGCATCGACTTTGAGATCAACGTTATTCGCAAAATGGGATATCCCGGTTATTTCCTCATTGTTCAGGATTTTCTGCAGGAGGCGCGCCGCATGGGCGTTTGGGTTGGTCCGGGGCGTGGCTCGGCAGCCGGCTCGGTGGTTGCATATTGTCTCAAAATTATTGATATTGATCCCATCGAATACGGGCTTCTCTTCGAACGCTTTCTCAACCCGGAGCGTGTTTCGTTGCCTGATATCGACATCGACTTTGACGAAGACGGTCGCGAGCGCGTGCTGCGTTGGGTCGAAGAAAAATATGGTCATCAGCGTGTGGCTCACATCATCACCTTTGGCAAGATGGCGCCCAAAATGGCCATCCGAGACATTGCGCGCGTAAAACAACTCCCACTGAGCGAAGCCAACCGGCTGGCCAAGATGATACCGACAAAGCCAGACACTGACTTTGTCAAAGCTTATAAAGAAGTGCCGGAGCTTTTACGCGAAAAGAACGGATCGAACGACCCGCTCATCCGTTCTACTTTGCTTAGCGCAGAAAAAATAGAAGGTACCGTTAGAAACATTGGCACCCACGCCTGCGGCATTATCATTAGCCGCGACGACCTGGCAGAACATATTCCGCTCACCACCGCCAAAGACACCAATCTGCTGGTAACACAATTCGACGGAAGTAATATCGAAGAGGCCGGGATGCTCAAGATGGATTTTCTGGGACTAAAAACGTTGTCGATTATTAAAGATGCAGTGGAAAATGTACGCAAAAGCAAAGGAATAGAGATCGACATTGACGTGATACCTCACGACGACGTAAAGACACTTGAGCTATACAGCCGTGGCGATACAGTGGGCATCTTCCAGTTTGAATCGGAAGGGATGAAAAAAAATCTGCGGCAGCTCAAACCCAACAAGTTCGACGACCTGATAGCCATGAACGCCTTGTATCGTCCAGGTCCAATGGACAACATCCCCACCTTTATCAGGCGCAAGAACGGCAAAGAGAAAATAGAATACGATCTGCCCGAGCAGGAAGAAATCCTAAAGGCAACCTATGGAGTCACTGTTTATCAGGAACAGGTGATGCTGCTTTCGCAGGTGTTAGCCGGATTTACCAAAGGTGAAGCCGACAATTTGCGCAAAGCAATGGGAAAGAAAAAGGTAGAGATTGCCAATGAAATGAGGTCTAAATTCATGGAGGGCGCCAAAAAGCGTGGTCATGACATGAAAATCATCGACAAGATATGGACCCAATGGCTGGAGTTTGCCAAATATGCTTTCAACAAATCGCACTCTACATGCTACGCCTACGTTTCCTATCGCATGGCCTATCTTAAAGCCCATTACACAAGTGAGTTTATGGCAGCCGTGTTGAGCCGTAACCTGAACGATCTGACCAAAATTACTGGATTTATCGATGAAGTTCGCCGCATGGGCATCGAGGTGCTTGGTCCGGACGTAAATGAATCGGAGCAGCTTTTTATTGTTAATAAAAAAGGAAACATCCGTTTTGGAATGGCCGCCATCAAAGGGCTGGGAAGTTCTGTGGCCGAGAGCATTATTGAGGAACGTAATGAAAACGGCCTCTTCACCAGTGTGTTCGACTTTGCCCGCCGCATCAATCTAAAGAATGTAAATAAGCGGAGCTTTGAGGCGTTGGCACGTGCCGGGGCTTTCGATTCGTTCGAAAACACCCACCGTGCCCAGCTATTCTTTCAGGAAAATAGCGACGACACAATATTTATAGAGAAACTCCTGCGCTTTGCCGCCAAATATCAGGAGCGTAAAAATTCACAGCAGGTCTCGCTTTTTGGCGACGACGAACAAATTGTTGCTGAGGATCCACCATTGCCCGAGTGCAAACCATGGACGAACATTGAAAAACTACGCAACGAGAAGGAGGTGACGGGATTTTATATTTCTGGCCATCCGCTGGATGAGTTCAGGACGGAGCTTAAAAATTTTGGCAAACAACGCATCTCCGATTTCAAAGACAATCTGAAAAAATATGCCGGCCGCCCGCTGGTGTTTGGCGGAATGGTGGCCTCGGTAACGCATCGGTTTACCAAAGACGACAAGCCCTGGGGAACTTTTATAATCGAAGATTTCGACGACACCTACGAATTGCGGTTGTTTTCGGAAGAATATCTCAAATACAAATATTTCCTGACCGAAGGCTTTTTCCTGCTCATCTACGCGCGTGTAGAGCAGCGCTTTCGTAGCGAAGATGAGCTTCAGTTGCGCATCACCGACATCCGGCTGCTACCCGAAATCCTCGACCGGCAAACCCAAAACATTACGCTCCGCATCGCCATCGACGATCTGGAGCCCCCTTTGGTAGATCAGATTTTTAACCTTTATAAAAAGAATGCCGGCAATTGTCACGTGCAATTTGAGGTTTACGACGAACAGGATAGGGTAAGTCTGGAGATGAAATCGGCTACAATGCGCGTAAAACCTTCTGCCTTTTTGAAGGCCATCGATCGGGAACCTCTGATAAGCTATGAGATAAAAGGGAATTAGGAAAGAGCTACGGATTTGTATAAAAAAGCAAAAGCCGTCCCGGGCGGGAGCGGCTTTTGCAATTAACCAAATTAGTGAGCTATGAAAAAAAAATTACTTTTTAAGAGTCCGGGTAACCAGAAGTAATGTTTAGTCTTTAGAACGTAATACCATCAAAAATGGTTTACGCTTTAACCATTTTTAAAGTTTTTGGCCACCTCGTCCCAATTGATCACATGAAACCAAGCGGAAATATAATCAGGGCGTTTGTTTTGATATTTCAAATAATAGGCGTGCTCCCAAACGTCGAGGCCGAGGATGGGCGTTCCGTGGTGTTCGGCAACATCCATCAGCGGACTGTCCTGGTTGGCGGTTGAAGTTATCTTCAGATTTCCCGAGCTGTCTTTGATGAGCCACGCCCAGCCGCTTCCAAACCGGGTAGCTGCTGCATCAGCGAATTTCTCCTTGAACTGATCGAAGCTGCCAAAAGTCGATTTTATGGCTTTGCCAACATCGCCATCAGGCTCGCCGCCACCATTCTTGGTCATCACTTTCCAAAACAGATCGTGGTTAAGAAAACCGCCGCCATTGTTGCGGATGCCTGCCGGTGCTTTGCTGATTTGCTCCAGCAACTTACCAAACTCCATGTCGGCATACGCGCTGTCTTTGGCTGCAGCCATAAATTTATCGTAATAGCCACGGTGGTGCTTGGTGTAGTGCAGCTCCATAGTCTGTGCGTCGATGTAAGGTTCTAAAGCATTAAAGCTGTAGGGCAAATCAGGGAATTTCAGATCTTTTACTTTGGTCGTTAACATGTTAAAAGTTTTTTGTGTTAGTAATTTATAATCTATTTAAATAACCAACCTAACAAGGCATTGTTTAAGGCTTGTTAGGTTTTGAAGATTTTTAACATCGCAGAAGCCAAATCCCAAAAATTCAGAATTCTAATATTCTAAGCTATTGGTGTCCGGTTGTGATGTTTGAATAGTATTAATTTCGCCGGATGAACAACGGAAGCCGAAAGTATCGTCACATTTTTTTTGATCTTGATATGACTTTGTGGGATTTTGAATCGAATGCCCGCGAGGCTTACGAGGATATTTACCGCACTTTCAGGCTCAGCGATCGCGGCATCTCCAGTCTCAACGATTTTGTCAGCAAATATTTCATACACAACGACCGGCTGTGGGAACAGTATCGCAATGGAGAAATAGAAAAAGAGCTTTTGCGCACAAAGCGCTTTGAGCTTACTTTGCTCGATTATGGCATTGACGATCCGGCTCTGGCGCAGGCGATCGGCCACGAATATGTCATCATCAGCCCAACCAAGACCCGGTTGTTTCCTAACGCCCACGCCACGCTTTCCTATCTGCAAAAGCAATACACGCTGAGCATTATAACCAACGGCTTTGAAGAGGTGCAATTTCATAAGCTGAAAAACAGCCATCTGGATGGTTATTTCAGCCATGTGATCACTTCGGAGCAGGCAGGTTGCAAAAAGCCTGATCCGGACATTTTCAGATATGCGCTCCAACAAGCCGGCGCCGAAGCGAGCCAAAGCCTGATGATTGGCGACGATATGGAAGTAGATGTGCTTGGTGCAATGCAGGCCGGCATGGATGCCATTTATTTTAACCCTAAGAAAATCGGGCACAACGGCAACATTTATCACGAAATTAGTGACCTAAATGATTTAATAGCAATATTATGAAATGGGCCATGACGATGATTCAACAACTTCAAAATCAATAAGTACATGGTAAAATCAACCAATGTTTAAAAATTAATACTTTAATAAAATGAAAACAAAAACACTCCTTCTGATTGCAGTTGTAATTGCCCTGTGGGCGTGTAACCGTAATAAAACCGATGAAAAGCCCATCGAATACAGCACCATCGAACAAGAAACAATGACCAGGGACTCGGCTTATTATTCCATCAAACTGATGTATCCGGTTTTTAAATCCGATCAACCCGCCGACGACTCGCTGCTGCAGCCGCTCAACGACCGGATGGAAGACTTTCTTGATACAGCAGCCAGCTATTACTGGGGCATAAATGTAAAAGACGTTCCGGCATTTATTGATTCGGTGCAAGCGCATGGAAGGTACGAACTGCAGAACAATTACGAAATACTGCTCAGCACTTCTGACACCATCAGCCTAAAGTTTGAAACTTACAGTTATGCTTTGGGTGCGCATGGGTTTACAGCGTTTCATACCTACAACTACGACATACGCCACAAGCATTTTATCACGCTGGGTGAGGTGCTTGATCTCTCATCCGATGAAAACATAAAAATGATTAATGAGCTGCTTGCGCGCTATTTTGAAAACCCGGAAGATTGTTTTACGGAAGTGCCCACGATCGATTTAGCCGATCAACTTTGGGGAATTCGCCCGGAATATCTTGTGTTTTTTTATGAAGCCTACGACCTGGGCGCTTATGTGTGCGGGTCGGCTGAGATAAAAATTCCATTCTCCGAGTTGCGCAAGCAGAATTTGCTCCGTAAGAATGATGATGTAGCGAAAGCGGAATAAAGTTCCTGGCTTCGACTTGGTTCGACTACGCTCACCAACCAACGCTCACCAACCAACGCTCAGCCACCACAGCCACCGCAACACTACAGCCATTTTATAACAAGCATGAATTTGGGATTCTGTGCTATTCGCTATTCAAAAAAAATAACGGAAGTAGAGAAGAAAAAAAGGGGCGCGTCCTGCGTGTTTCGCACTGGATCCACCAGAGCTTACCCAAGCTGTGCGATAACGTCGCAGCAGCCTTTTACTTTTTGGTTTTTTTCCACCAACACTTTGGTTCCCAGCGGCAGGAAAATATCGACTCGTGAGCCAAATTTTATAAAACCCAACTCCTCGCCCTGATCGATATTGAGCCCCTCGCCGGCATAGCACACAATGCGTTGCGCAACAGCACCGGCAATCTGTCGTACCAATATTTCGCCGTGGTTTTCGGGTTTTATAACCACAGTGGTGCGTTCGTTGAGTTCGGAAGATTTGGGATGCCAGGCTACCAGGAATTTTCCGGCGTGGTGGCGGTAATATTTTATTATTCCGCTAAGCGGATACCAGTTTTTGTGCACGTTGTTGGGCGACATAAAGATTGAGACCAGCAGGCGCTTGTCTTTAAAATATTCGTTTTCAAAAGTTTCTTCAAGCACCACCACCTTGCCGTCGGCAGGTGAAATGATGCTATTGTTGTCGATTGTTACAGTGCGGAAAGGATTGCGAAAGAAGCGCAAAATGAAAAGAAAAAAAACAACAGATGCTGCATAAAAAACCCAATGGACAGGCGTTTGCACGGGATTGAAATAATTGATGATCGAAAGCGTCGCCGCAAGCAACACAAGTACGATCACTATCGTAGAATATCCTTCTTTATGGATTTTCATAATCAATCGATAAACAACATGAGATAAACAAAAACTGCCGGAGCCGCCAGCAGTGCGGCATCGAAGCGATCGAGCATCCCCCCATGACCGGGCAGTACGCGTCCCGAATCTTTCACTTTGATGCTTCTCTTGAGCATCGACTCGGCAAGGTCGCCAAAGGTACCAAAAATCATTACGAGCGCAGCAATGATCAACCAATGCCATAGACTGTAATCAGTCCAAAAATATGCAATGAAAAACGCCGCGGCAAACCCTGCAACAAAACCACCGATAAGTCCTTCCCACGACTTTTTGGGTGAATGCCGCTCGAACAAACGATGTTTGCCAAGCCACACGCCAAAGAGATAAGCAAAAGAGTCGTAAACCCAAAGAAGGATAAAAAACCCTAACAGAAGCGCCGGATGGTCGCTATTGGGTGTAAGTGTGGGATTGAAGAAAAAATTGAGCAGGGCAAAAGGTAAAATAATGTAGAGGATGCCAAAGACATTCAACGCCACGTTTCGAAAAGGCGTGGGCGATTTGTAATACAATTCGGCTATCAGCAATAGCGGCAGCAGCAACAGATTAACGAACATAACAGATGGATGAATCCATTGCAACGAAACCAACGCCAGCGTAGCGTAAACCACCGTGCCCGCAGCAACACCGGCAACATGACGAATGTGATAATGCCCGATAACGGTGATCATCCTATAAAATTCATAGAGCGACCACAGGCTGATGGCCATAAAAAGCAACGAAAAAAGCAAGTGGCTATAAATAATCGAACCAACCACTGCGCCAACAAAAAGCGCCCCCGTAAATATTCTCGACCAGAAATTACTCACTATCGTGGTGCTCGCTTAGGAGCTGACGTGCTTTTGCTTCGTTTTGTGTTTCGACATACAAATCAACGCTGCCAATGAAAAACTCAGAATCCTGCTTATTGAGGATGCTGCTTTCGATTCCATTTTCTTTGAGCATTCCGGCTGTGATTTGTGCCGAAGCCATGTTGGTGGCGCTAAAAACGAGTACCCAATTGTCTAGTTTTTCCATATTGATTTAGGTTTTAATTAATTATGATCGTAAAATCTCTAAAAATCAAATCACGAGTTTCTATTTATAATTTGGTCCGATTTGGTTTTATGCATTAATTGATTTCTTCTGCTTCAACGAGTAGCACATACAACTGGCGCGGACCATGGGCGCCCATCACCAGGGTTTTTTCGATATCTGCCGTGCGGCTCGGCCCAGAAATAACGGTGATGGCCGATGGCAGGGTACCGCTATATTTTTTCTTCATCAGCTCAAAGGCATCACGTAGGTTATTTACCAATTGATCGGTGGATGCTATCACCACATGCACCTCCGGAAAAACGTTGAGCCGACGTCCCGACATTTGCCGCGACGAAACCATAATGGAGCCGGTACGAGCGATCAAACATTCGCACAGTGTGAGGCCAATGCAAGCGTTCATCAGCGCAACAGGCTCAGATTGAAATGCTATCTCGTGCTCGCTGAGCAAACTTTTGAGTGTCTGGTCAAAGCAAAAAATCCCGTGGTTATTGTTCTCGTAGATGATGAACTTCAACTTCTCAATCATATCGGCTTCGTCTTCGCAATAAGCAAATTTGCCTGCAATCCGCGTAAATTCCTGTGCAAACGTTACCTCAGCGGATTCTTTAAAATCCTGAAAAACCGACGATTCAAAATCGACATCCGTGTAAGGGCTGTCAGTTTTGTCGATCAAAGCATTGCGAATGCTTTTGAAGACTTTTTCTTTTGAGGTGGTTTCGTCCATCGATCTTGTGCGATATTATGATTCCGACGATTTATTTTCCTTTCCGTCGCCAGGCTCTTTTGTCGTGGCGTCAACGGGTTTATCGGCAGGAGCCTTGGCATCCTTTTCCGATTTATCGTCCCCGTTTTTGCCGGCTTCTTCCTCTGCCAAACGTATTTCTTCTTTTACCTGTTTCAGCTTTTTGCGCATGACTTCGCGATCTATCACGTCTTCTTTTTCGCGTTCAATGTCGCGTTTAAAAGTTCGTTTGCCGAATATTTTCTCAAGATCCTCCTTGAAGATTACTTCTTTTTCGAGAAGCACCTGCGCCAATTGATCTACTTTGTCTTTGTTTTGCGTAAGCAACTCCACTGCCTTCTGATAAGCTTCCTCGGCAAGCTTGTGTACCTCTTCATCAATAATCTGGGCAGTGCGCTCACTATAGGGTTTTGTAAATGAATATTCCTGCTGACCCGATGAATCGTAATAACTGATATTTCCCAGGCGCTTGTTGAGGCCAAAGTAGGTGACCATGGCAAAAGCTTGCTTGGTAACTTTCTCGAGGTCGTTGAGAGCACCGGTAGATATTTGTCCAAAATTTACCTGCTCCGAAGCCCGCCCGCCGAGTGCGGCAATCATTTCATCAAACATTTGTTCGAAGGTGGTAATTTGTCGTTCTTCGGGAAGGTACCACGCAGCACCCAACGCTTTGCCACGCGGCACGATGGTAACTTTTACCAAGGGCGCTGCATGTTCCAATAGCCAGCTTACCGCAGCATGACCGGCTTCGTGATAAGCAATTGTTAGCTTCTCGTCCTGCGAAATAATCTTGTTACGTTTTTCAAGCCCGCCGATGATTCGGTCGATAGCATCAATAAAATCTTGTTTTTCAACTATTTTTTTGCCTTTACGGGCGCCGATGAGCGCAGCCTCGTTACAAACGTTGGCAATGTCGGCACCGGAAAATCCTGGTGTTTGTTTTGAAAGGAAATCCACATCCACCGAATAGTCAAACTTGATGGGTTTAAGATGAACAAGGAAAATGGCTTTGCGTTCTTCGAGATCCGGCAGTTCTACATGAATCTGTCTGTCGAAACGGCCAGCGCGCAGGAGAGCACGGTCAAGGATATCGGCGCGGTTGGTAGCTGCCAGGATGATAACGCCGGCGTTGGTGCCGAAGCCATCCATCTCGGTGAGCAACTGGTTGAGTGTGTTTTCGCGCTCGTCGTTGGCGCCGGTCATTGCGTTACGGCCACGTGCCCGTCCGATCGCATCTATTTCGTCGATGAAAATAATGCAAGGCGCTTTATCTTTGGCCTGACGGAACAAGTCGCGCACACGCGAAGCTCCCACGCCCACAAACATTTCCACAAAATCGGAACCCGAAATAGAGAAAAACGGAACATCAGCCTCGCCCGCAACTGACTTGGCCAATAAAGTTTTACCGGTTCCTGGAGGTCCTACCAGCAAGGCTCCTTTGGGAATCTGCCCGCCAAGCTCGGTGTATTTATTTGGATTTTTTAAAAAGTCAACAATCTCCATCACCTCTACTTTGGCCTCTTCCAGGCCGGCTACATCTTTGAAAGTAGTCTTCACGTGGGAGTCTTTATCAAAGAGTGTTGCTTTGCTCTTTCCGATATTAAAAATCTGTCCGCCACCGGCGCCACGACCCATCATGCGCATGATGAATATCCATATCACCACCAGGATGATCATCGGAATCAGCCAGCTCACATTGTCGAACCAGTTGGTGCGGTTTTCATTGGTAATAAAAATAGGATCGGGCAAATCCACCTGTGTCTCCGCCACCTGATGTTCAAAGTTCTCCAGCGAGCCAATGGTGTATTTAAAATGTGGCGCACTGCCAAACATCCCTTTTGGTTTTTCTGCTGTCAGGTCTTTGTATCGCGACTTGTTGAGGCGGTCTTGTTTGATATAAACTTCAGCAAACTCCCTGTTGACCAGAATAATTTTATCCACATCCTGCTCCTTAAGCATTTCCTGAAGCTCACCCCAGTTGATTTCTTTTTGGGGGGTCTCATTATTAAAAAAGAAAAACGAGATGAATATAAAAGCGATGATGGTGTAAATCCAGTAAAAGTTGAATTTGGGCTTACCGTCTTTTTTACCCGGCGCCCGCAAACTTCTCAAAGGATCGACTTTATTATCTTTTGGAGCTTTGGCTGTTTTTTTATTGATGTTTTCTTCTGCCATTCTTTTGTGTAAAAATCGGTTTATGCTTCAATTTTCCTAATACGCGCATCGGCCCATAAACCTTCGAGGTTGTAAAACTTACGTGTTGTTTCGTTAAAAATGTGCACTACTACGTTGGCATAATCCAGCAAAATCCATTCTGCATTTTGAACTCCTTCTCGGTGCCAGGGCTTTTCGCTGGTTTCCTTGCGTACTGTTTCTTCCACGGCGTCAGCAATTGCTGTCACTTGTCGGTTCGACTCGCCGTGACATATTACAAAGTGGGTGGTAACGGCATTTTCGATCTCGCTCAGATCCAAGTCGAGAATACGAAGACCTTTTTTTTCCTGGATACCTTTAAAAACGGATTCTAAGAGGCTACTGATGTTGCTTAATGATTTGTTTTCAGTCATTTACTAAATTTAAATTTTCATTGCAAAAGTACTACTTTTCATCTACCGATTGCTGTTTTTACTTTGTAGCTCCCGACATAAAAAGGGAGAGCAAATCAAAAACGATGCCCGATTTATTTTTAAAAAACTACTTTCGCAAGATGTACTCTTAACCCTTCTCCGGTTAGTAATGTTCACATGAAAATAACATTGTATTGCAATAACATCAGGCATTACGCGACGATCGACTCAACAAATGCTGCTGCCGAAAAATGGCTCGCCCAGGAACGCCCCCCCGAAGGATCGGTAGTATTGGCAGATCATCAGGAGCGTGGAAAAGGTATTGGCACAAACTCCTGGGAAAGCGAGCGGGGCAGTAACTTGCTATTAAGTATGATTTTGTATCCTACTTTCTTGCCGGCTCATCAGCAGTTCATGCTCAACAAAGTACTTTCACTGGCCGTTCATCGCTGCGTTGCCAGCCAGCTTCCTAATCATGAAACACGCATCAAATGGCCCAACGACGTGTATGTTGGTAAAAAGAAAATTGCCGGAATCCTAACGCGCAACACCATCACCGGGAGCTCCCTTGACGTCACCATAGCGGGCGTTGGCCTGAATGTGAATCAAACCAACTTTCCTGTGGAAATTCCAAATCCTGTTTCGTTAAAGATAGCCAGCGGCAAAGACTGCGACCTCGAACTGGTTCGGCAAACACTGCTCAAAGCAATCGGGCATTTCTACAGTTTGCTCTACGAAGGCCATTTTGAAGCTATTGATGAACAATATCTGCGTGTATTGTTGAACTACCAGGAATCGGCTACTTATCAGGCGGGTCAGGAAAAATTCACAGGCCGCATCACGGGCGTCGATATTTTTGGTCATTTGATGATGCAGATAGATGGCAAGATCAAAACTTTCGACATGAAAGAAATTGTATTCTTATTTTAATAAAAGCAAAAAATGAAAATAGCACAAGTTGTAGCCGCCATCGAAGAATTTGCACCGTTGCAATTGCAGGAATCCTACGATAATGCAGGTTTGATAATTGGCAACTCCAATGATGAAGTGGAGGCAGCACTCATCACGCTCGATGTGACGGATGCTGTGGTGCAGGAAGCCATCGATCGCAATTGCAATTTAATCATAGCCCATCATCCTTTGATTTTTAAAGGCATCAAACGCATCAGCAACGACACGCTGGTAGGGCGTTTGGTTACTAAATGTATCCAAAATAATATTGCCGTGTATGCCGCTCACACCAACCTGGATAACGTGAAGGATGGCGTCAACCGGATCATCGCCGATCGCATCGGTTTGCGTAACACCCGCATTCTTGCACCGATGTCGCAACAATTGCGCAAGCTGGTAACCTTTTGTCCGGTTGCCAATGCCGACGAAGTACGAGCCGCTCTTTTTGCCGCGGGCGCGGGCGATATCGGTAACTACGACAGTTGCAGCTTTTCTGCCACAGGCCGTGGCTCCTTCCGGGCGGGCGAGGGA
Organism: uncultured Lentimicrobiaceae bacterium; assembly: GCA_964612515.1. GTDB lineage: Bacteria > Bacteroidota > Bacteroidia > Bacteroidales > 4484-276 > SABY01. The sequence continues at coordinate 17,846 of CAZTCX010000013.1, forward strand.
ACGAATCCTTATGTTGGCAAAATTGATGAGCTGCATTTTGAAGCGGAAGAGCGTATCGAGACCATCTTCCCGATGGTCCGTCAATCCAAAATTATTGAAGCGCTTCTGAAATCCCATCCCTACGAAGAGGTGGCTTATGACATTTACACGCTCGAAAACACATTTGGTGGAACCGGCGCTGGTTTGGTTGGTGACCTGGAAACTCCGGAAGAAACGATCTCATTTCTGAAAAGGCTCAAAAAAATATTTGGCGCCGACGGCATCAGATACACACCCATTGTGGAGGAAAAAGTATCGCGGATAGCCGTATGTGGCGGCAGTGGCAGCTTTTTGATACATCAGGCTATTAAAGCCGGAGCACAGGTATTTGTAACCGGCGACGTGAAATACCACGACTTCTTTGAAGCGGACGGCCGCTTGCTCATCGCCGACATTGGCCACTACGAGAGCGAACAGTTTACCAAGGAATTATTAATGAACATTATAAAGAAAAAAAATTCTAATTTTGCCGTCCAAATTTCCGGGGCAAATACCAATCCGGTGAATTATTTATAGATTAGATAAATCAAAACTGAGCATAACAACATGGCAAAAGAAAGTCAAACACCCACTCCTGAAAAGATTGAAGTTCCCGAAATTTCTATCGAAGAGAAGCTGATTACCTTGTACCGTCTCCAGGAGATTGATTCGCAGATAGATAAAATAAGAATTATCCGCGGCGAGTTACCCCTGGAAGTGCAGGATCTTGAAGACGAAATTGAAGGCTTGCAAACGCGCGTCGAAAAGTTTCAGGAAGAGGTGAAAAGCTACGAAAAGCAGGTGACGGAGAAAAAACATGCGATAAAAGAAAGCAACTCGCTGGTAAAAAAATACGAAGAACAGCAGATGAACGTCCGCAACAACCGCGAGTACGATTCGCTGAGCAAGGAAATTGAGTTCCAAAATCTTGAGGTTCAACTGGCCGAAAAACGTATTAAAGAATTTTCCACCGCTTTGGAACTAAAAAATGAGCAGATAAAAGAATCTAAAGCTTTGCTCAAAGAGCGCGAGTCAGACTTGCGCGTCAAGAATTCAGAGCTGAAAGATATTGTACAGGAAACCGAAAAAGAAGAGCAAAATCTGCTTAACAAATCAGGCGAGCTCAAAAAGAAATTCGACGACCGCCTGGTGATTGCTTACAACCGTATCCGCACTAATGCGCGCAACGGCCTGGCAGTGGTTCAGATTGAAAGAGATGCCTGCGGTGGCTGTTTCAACAAAATCCCGCCCCAGCACCATCTCGACATCCGCATGCACAAGAAAATTATTGTTTGCGAATATTGCGGTCGAATCCTTATTGACAACGATTTGGCAGACAGCCTCAAAAAATAGGTCTAAACAAGATTTAAAAAAAGCGGTGCAAATTTGTACCGCTTTTTTTGTAATCAAAAATCAGAAGTAATGGAGGGGAAAATATGACCCCCACAGATTGCAGGCTTTTGAGGGGTTAATCGAACCTGAACCCAAAGGTGACCATAAAGTTATAATTGCTGTGTTTTACATCGGCTGCTGCCGAATAATTGTAGCTGCTGTAAAGATAGTTAGTCATATCGCTGAATGAATAAGAGAGTGCAGCATCGATGAAAAAATCGGCATTTCGATAGCCCAATCCACCCGAAACCATTTGAACTCCACCATCGTTCACATCCCCTTTGAATGGACTCATTTGATATGCGTATCCGCCACGAACCTGCATCAATCCAAGATTGAATTCCGCGCCCAATCTGAAGTTGTGCGTCTGGTCAAAGCTGTTGCTTATGATTTCGTTCTTATCCGAAAAGTCAATCGAAGGGCGCAGTCGGGCGGTTGTGTAATCCACATATTCATAATCAACGCTTACCAAACCTACCTGTCCCAAAAGATAAGCTGCACTTAATGACGTACGCCACGGCGTTTGTATGTCGTACTCAAATTCGCCAAAAGGTGATTGAGAGGAGTAAGCGTCACCGTTGGTAAATGCAGAACGGGTGACGGTGTTCCACTTGTCGGTGACGTTGTTGAACCAGGTCGGCGTATGAAAAGCAGCTCCCAACCGCAATTGCGGAGTTGCCTTTATGATGGCTCCGAATTTAATATTAAAGCCGCTGCCTTTGGTTTCCAGGTTCTCGCGAACGCTGAAATTGTCGAGATCACGATCAACGGTTTGATTAAACTCCTGGTACAACGTGGTTCGCTGATAGCGGAAATATGGGAAGCCAAAGGTTAAACCCAAATAAACTCTGTCGTTCAGGTTTACACCACCACTCAGCACTACTTCGTTCATCGAGCCTTCATTTTCTATTGATTTTTGTTGTAATGCGAAGGTAAATCCGCCAAGATAACTGTATGCATTTACATAACTGAATGGATAGGCACCAATGAGGGTATCAATCAGGTACGTATCAAAAGCCGGCCGGGTATCGAAAGAATTGAGATCCCGCGGATTTTTATTGCCTGCATAATCCAGGTAAGTGTCGAGCAGCGAGCTTTGGTTATTAATACCCTTTATTACGATACGTTGGTTGAAGTCTTTGAGCCTGTTAAGTCCAAAAGCAGCCTGGTAATTGACAACCGGGCTGCGATCGAGGCGATTGGCGGGAGCTCCGGTGAGCACAATACCAACATTGCCCAAGGCAAAACGATTACGACTATCATCCATCACCGATCCGTTGTAGGTGCTTTCGACATTATTAAAATTTAGAGAAGGCGTAATGGTAAACTCCGACTTTTTGTACAATCCCAGGCCGGCAGGGTTGGTGCTCATCGACGCAAAGTCGGCACCAATAGCTCCGTAAGCACCGGCCATACCCACATAGCGGGCGGTGCCAACTATCTGGGGCATGGAATAACGCAATACATCTTCTTCGTTTTGTGCCATCACGCCGTTGGTCATCAGCATGCATAGCAATAGTATGATAAGCGGTGAATGTCTCATGATGAAATCTGTTTTTTAATAAAAAAGAAAATTACCTGCCCCTGCGGCCTGATCCCGAAGAGGAACCACCTGAGCTACTGCCTGAGCTGCTACCCGAAGAGCGGGATGGTGACGATACGCTGCTGCCCGAAGATTGCGCTGGTGGCGAATAGCTTCTGCTGGGCTGGCTGTAGCTTCCCGACGAACGCGACGGACTGGTGTAGCTGCGCGTGTTCGAGGGCGACTGAGGAGTATTAGAACGCGCGGGTGTCGGTGAAACGCTACGCGTGCTGCGACCCTGGCTCTCGAAGTTATTAGGAGAACGCGTAGGCGTGGTATAGGTTCTCACCTGACGCGAGCTGGGCACAGTGTATTCATTGCTCGAGCGTGGACGCGTGGTACTTGGCGACGTGTAACGCTTGGGTTCGGCATCGCGGCTGTTCGACAGCGATTCGCTTGCAGGTTTTGCGTAGCGTTTGGTCCGTGAAAGAGCGTCACTGCGTTCGGCAGGTTGCTGTTGCTGCATATTGCCACGGTTGGCTGGCTGTATGTTTTGCTGCTGGCGGGCATCGCGTTGCTGTGAAACAGCAGGCTTATCTTGAGGCTTAGCGTATTTCTGCTGCAGCTCATTGTCCATCACCGGCTGACGGCTTGAACGTTCTGAACTCAGAGATCCGCTTTCGGGTTTTGTCATCTTTTCAGTACGGGTATCCCTTTGTGTGGTTTCGCTGGCATTTCCTGTAGGAGCTATGCTGCGTGAAGTGCGTTCACTGGAAGGCGTGACTCCAGTAGGATTGGCTGCGGCAGCACCATTAATTCTGCTTTCGCGGCCTGGAGATATAGTGCTTTTCATTTCATCATCTCCACTGTTGCCGGTGCGCGAGCCACGACCCTCATTGCTACCTATTACAGAACTTCCACGTGTATCACGCGGACCGTAATAACGTTCGGGATAGACTCCACCTTCACCACCGGGATAATAGCCACCACCGGGGTAGTATCCGCCACCAGCATAGTATCCATTCCAGTATCCATGGTTGTAACCCATCCAATATGAACCACCTCCATACCACGGAGAATACCAGGGATTATAATACCAGGGGTCGTAGTACCATGGATTGTAATATCCGCCGCCCCATCCATAGCCAAAGCCTATCGAAAAGTATGACGAAGGGAAGCCGTAGCCATAACTAAACGACAAACCGGAACCGTAATATGGATAGCCTCCATAAACCGGAGCATAATATCCAAAATTACCGTAGTTGTTTTGGAAACGATTGATGCGGTTGGCGTAGTCATAGTCGTAATAATCTTCCGATTCATCTGCATAATAGTACTCATTGTTAGAAGCAGCCGGAACGGTATCATCGATGTACTGATACGATTTTTGATTGTTAGGTTCCACTGTTTTCGATTCGGGCTGCGACGAGTAAGCGTAACTATCGCTGGCAGCAGTACCGTTATGAATTGTACGAGTGGTAGTAGTTGTTGTTGTGGATTGAGTCACTACTTTTTTATCGCGGTCGGGTGTGTAATAAACATCGTCGTACACTGCTGCTGTGTCGTACGTTGTGGTACACGAAGTGACGGCAAAAAGCACAATGGCCAGATAAATTAAATTTTTCATTCTAGGTCCCTCCTTAAGGCTGGTTAGTTGTAATATGTATTTTACGAATCTAAGTATTATATTTTTATATTTTTGCATCGTAGAATTTCACACGAAAAAATTCCAAAAACTATACCAAAAAGCACTATGGCAAAAGATTTTCCAACACGGGAAGAAAATTACGCACAATGGTACAACGATCTGGTGATTAAAGCTGATCTTGCCGAAAACTCAGCCGTCCGCGGTTGCATGGTTATTAAACCGCATGGCTACGCTATCTGGGAAAAGATACAGGCACAACTTGACAAAATGTTTAAGGCTACCGGTCATCAAAACGCCTATTTCCCACTATTTATTCCAAAATCATTTTTTAGTAAAGAGGCCGATCACGTCGAAGGCTTTGCCAAAGAGTGTGCCGTGGTAACACATTACCGGCTCAAAAATTCAGAAGATGGCAAAGGAGTGGTGGTAGATGAAGACGCGAAACTTGAGGAAGAGCTGATCATCCGACCTACCAGCGAAACCATCATCTGGGACACTTACCGCACCTGGATTCAGTCTTACCGCGATCTGCCGCTGCTCATCAATCAGTGGGCAAACGTAGTTCGCTGGGAAATGCGCACGCGGCTATTTTTGCGTACTACCGAATTTCTTTGGCAGGAAGGTCATACCGCCCACGAAACCAAAGAGGAAGCCATCGAAGAAACCATAAAGATGATGAATGTGTATGCAGATTTTGCCGAGACGTGGATGGCGTTGCCGGTGCACAAAGGATTGAAGTCGAGCAACGAGAAATTTGCCGGAGCCGTGGATACTTATTGTATCGAAGCGCTGATGCAGGATGGGAAAGCCTTGCAGGCCGGAACCTCTCACTTCCTGGGACAGAATTTTGCCCGTGCTTTTGATGTTAAATTTCTTAGTAAAGAAAACAAACTGGAATATGTGTGGGCCACCTCTTGGGGCGTTTCCACACGACTGATGGGCGCGCTAATTATGGCCCACTCCGACGATCACGGTCTGGTGTTGCCACCAAAGCTGGCGCCCATTCATGTAGCCATTGTTCCTATTTATAAAAATAGTGACCAACTGGCGGCAATTTCTGAAAAGGCCAATGAGATCAAAAAAGCGCTCGAAGCCAAAGGTATATCTGTAACGTACGACGACCGTACCTTCTTTAAGCCGGGCTGGAAATTTTCGGAGTACGAATTTAAAGGCGTACCCGTACGTCTGGCCATTGGGCCGCGCGATCTGGAAAACGGAACCGTGGAAGTAGCACGTCGCGATACGCTCGAAAAAGAGACTTACCAGATCACTGATATCGAAAATAAAATCCAGCACCTGCTCGATCAAATTCAGGACAACCTCTATCGCAAAGCGCTTGCCTTCCGCGAGGAGAACACTTTTAAAATAGATACCTGGGAAGATTTCAAAGTGCAGATTGAAAAAGGCGGCTTTATCCTGGCACACTGGGATGGCACCACCGAAACCGAGCTGAAGATTAAAGAAGAAACCAAAGCGACCATCCGCGCCATTCCGCTCGACAACAAAAAGGAACCGGGCAAATGCATCTTTAGCGGACAGCCCAGCGAGCAACGTGTCATTTTCGCGAAAGCGTACTAAAACTTTTATTCGTTCGATTTTATCAACTGCCCGCTGCTCTCGACGAAAAGCTCGATGTGCAGCGGGTCGTTGGTATAATATACATTTCCGATGTCGCGCAGGACAGCAAAAAAATAATCATCGCCGGCGCGCACACGGCAGTCATTGCGGCTTTGCGCGCCCAAATTCAGGTAAACAGAACTAAGACCGGTGAGGTCAAGCTTGCCAAACCCCGCGTGGTTGCAAACCGTCCGGTGAGCCCGCCCACTGATGGTTACGTCGGCAGTTCCATCTTTATTTTCGATGGTTAATTTTTCACAATCTACTCCCATTTGCACCCTGGCCGCGCTCTGACTCACACGAATCGAAAACTCCTTTTGCCGAATCGGTTGCAGCGTACGAACATCTGCATGTGATTTTACGATAAGGGTATCAAACTTTGGCGCGGTCAAAACCACTTTGATGGGTTTCCAGGGATCTTTAAGCATGGGACACGAACTCTCGTTACTCAGCACCAGCGTGTTTCCCTTTAGGTTGAGCCGCAGCATCGGAATAATATTTTCACCAGCAGTAACCTCCATCATGTAATCGCTGCCTTGCACCAGAGTAAGTTCCAGATTGTCGTACACTTCCACATTTCCAAAAGGATACAAACCAATACGCTGCGTTACAATAGCGCCCTTGCCGTTGAGGCACTCGTTGAAAGTATCGTGGCAGCCCGCCGACACAAGCAAAATAATTAATAAACAGGAGAGGAAAATTATATGTCTGTGTTTGGGCATTTCTGGGCAGAGGGTAGAGGTTAGAAATTAGATTTGAGATTTAAACCGTCTTTATTAAATAAAAACACCAAGACCAAAGCTCAGGAATTCCGCTTTGGCCCAGTGCGCCTGCAAAGTTACCGAAGCGTAGGTATATCGCGTGAAGCGGAATGCAACACCCAGCTTGTTGTAAAACAACTCGTCGGCATACTCCGCATTGTAAACATAATAGCCCAGATTCGCCAGCAGCGAAAGCCTGTCGAAAGTCCACTCGTGCCCCAGGCTAATACCACCTTTGGTAGCATCCTCATAATTTTCCACCACCAGGCCGGCAGCCTCCATGGCATATCGCATCGATTCGTCGTACACAGCGTCCACGTCGAGCAGCAGCCGGTTGGTGTTGTTGTAATAGACACCCAGACTCATCTGGCCGATGTAAACCCGAAACTCTTTGTTCCACACATCGCCGTTTTCTTTTACAGCCATGGCGGCACCTAACCGCACGTTTACTTTTCCTTTTAGTTTTTTAATCTGATCAGGTTTTAAAAAAACAACCTCCCGAGGTGTGATCTTATATTCCAATCCCGCAAAAAGCGCAGGCATATTCAAGCCATAATTGGGCGTTTTGATGGTTCCATTTGAAACATGCGTCATCGAAATACCGCCACTGGCGCTGAGCTGCGGGCCAAGATTTATGGAAGTTTTGAGCTGGAAATTAACGGCAGCATTGTAATGTGATCCAATGGTCAGGTTTTGATAGTTTTCTATTCGGTCGTACTTTTTGGAAAGATGCGCTACACCCAGGCCTACACCGAAAGTTATCATCACTTTCTCGCGACGTAACAACGGCACCCGTAGGTTAGGAATTACGGCATGCATCACGCCCAAAGGTTCGGAGCCTCCAAAATCCGAATAAAGGTAGGTGAGCCCAAATTGTGGATAATGACGCTGGTATTGGCTATTGCTTCGCCCATCGGTTTGTAAAAGCAGACTGGCTTCCCAAATCGGGAAAAAGCCATCGGTAAGCGCCCATATTTCCTGGTGATGTGGGATGATAAATCCATAGTTGGCTTTGCCTTCGATACTGACGCGATCGATAAAACGCGAGCGACCCTCCTGCGCATCTAAACTATCCGGCAGCCAAAGCAACAGCACCAGACCGAGAAATGCCTGCATTGAAACTACTGAAATATAAATTTTACGAATGCGCATTGGCGATGGTTAAGCAGGCAAAAGTAAGTTGTTTGCCGAAACCAAAATGAAGAATGAATTTCTCCGCTGTGAGTGTATTAGCCTACGAGCTCAATCCTTTTGTGCAACACGTCGCAGCCGAAATCAAACATCCGGTTCATGTTGTCGCGCTGTGTAAAGTGCAGCATTGGTGGGGGTTGTTGCTCAGGGTCGGGCATGAGCTGATTGGCTTCTTCCATAATCTGGTGGTGATTGTCGGTAGCATTCACGCCTAATTTGTGCAGCAGCGTAGCAAGTTGTTGCAGTGAATTTTTAATTGGCGCAGACGCCTTCTGCACTTCGATGGTTTGTCTTTCACGGTGCGTATTGATAAAGGTTCCCCCCATCTCGAAAGGTAATGAAGCTGGCAACACCAGATTGGCGCGAGCGGCTGTCTCGGTGATAAAATAATCCTGCACCATCAGAAATTCAACCTGATCCAACCAGTGATCAACTCTTGACTTATCGATGGCACAACCCACCGGGTCTTCTCCAAAAATAAAGATATTTTTCAGCAAGCCCTGATCGAGGAGTTTGTATGGGCTTAGGATTTCGCGGGGAAGGTTTTCTACTTTCCAAAGCTGTTCGAGTTGTTCAACCACCCCCGGATAGTCGTATGGCCGGAAACCGGGCGCCACCTTGTGGCAGCCACCCATCTCGATAACTCCCTGCGCATTATTTTTTTCTTTGAGCGCCAGGTAGCGGCGCGGCTGCAACAAATTATCAGAAGCACCGGCAGTGGCCAGAAGGGCAAGGTTTGCAATTTCCAGGCAACAGTTCGACGAAAGCTCCTTTTCGGAACAAATCAATAGAGCGTCCGGCTGGCTGCAAAAAGATTTAGCGAAAGCGGCCAACCTGTCTATGCAACAGATGCCTGCTTTCGCAAAAAGTTCATCAAAATCCTGCTCCATCACAGCCGCTTTGTATGCGTCAAAATTTTCAATCTTGTGCCTTAGCCGCTCCTCATTGAGCATATTTCCCGAAAGGATAAAATAATTTACCGCACGCAAAAACCAATAGTAGCTTGTGATGGTGGTAATATTATCGGCGATTTTGCTGTTCGAAAACACGAGCGCGCTTGTGACAAGCTGCACCGATGCGTCCCCCTCGCTGCGCCTTTTAGCGATAAGCTGACCAACCAGCGGATGATCTTCGTGTAGCGAACTGCCGATGATAAGAATATTTTTGGTGAAATCGATGGCACTCAATGGCGCGCTCTGGCTGGCGTTGTGACCATAACCGATGCCCCGACCCATGTAATGAAAACAGTTAACGTTGTTGGTGCGGGCACCGGCACGCGTTAGTTTCTGCACCATGTAAATTTCTTCGCAGGTAAGGCGTGCACCGGCATAAAAAGCATTTTCGTCAGGACGGACTGCGCGGATGCGTTCGGTGATAATACGAAAAGCCTCCTCCCACGGTACCTCCTCCAATTTTCCGTTGCGCCGCAGCAATGGACGGACAATTCGCGAACGATCGTTGAGATAATCAAAACCCTGGCTAACTTTTGGGGAGATTAAACCATGCTTGTTGAGCACGCCTTTCCGGGCACTGGCAGCGGTAAAAGTTTCGGCCTGATGGTGAAGGTTTATCTCAAAGCCCTCCGAACCATAATTGTCGATGCTTTGGATGATTTCTTCCGTTTGTGCCAGCACTTCCGGATCATTCTTTCTGTCGTCGTTGGTCCCCATTTCTTCTATTTTTAGAAATTTTAGTTCTAAATTAAAACGATGTCGCCCCCTTGTTTCAAAATTTCAGGATTCGAACCCATCAACTTCTCAATCTTTCAAATCCACAACCGATCTGCTCCCCTACCCTTTTATCTCCGTTGCTACTTTGTCAGCGAGGCGGCTGGCGCCAATGCGGAAATACTTTTTGTCGAGCCACGCTTCACCCAGGATTTCTTTTACCAAGAGGTAATATTTGATGGCGTCGTCGGGATCGGCAATGCCACCCGAAGGTTTTATTCCAACTCTTTTTCCTGTTTTTTCATAAAACTCTTTGATGGTGTCGAGCATGATGAGCACGGCTTCCAGTGTAGCTGCCGGCTTGGTTTTTCCGGTGGAAGTTTTCAAAAAATCAGCACCGGCATTTAGCGCTATCTCGCTGGCGCGTCGGATTTTATAAACCGTGTCCAACTCGCCTGTTTCCAGAATTACCTTGAGCGTGGTGCTGCCCGCTGCCTCGCGCATGGCTTCGAGTTGTGATTGCAGCTCGTTGCATTTGTTGGCCAGCACAAAGCCGCGGTCTATCACCACATCTACTTCGTGGGCGCCGGCCTTTGCCGCAAATGCCACCTCGGCACACTTTATCTCCGTGGGCGCTTGTCCGTGTGGAAAAGCTCCTGCAACTGTGGCTACCTTTATGCCGGTACCTTCAAGCTGCTTGCACGCCTGCGCCACAAAAGGCAGATAAAAACATACCGCGGCAACATTGGGAAGTTTCGAATCCTGCTGTGAAAAACTCTGTGCATGTTCACACATCGAAAATATCTTAGTTCCGGTGTCGGTGCCTTCCAGCGAGGTAAGGTCGATGCCGCCAAGGATGGTTTTGAGTGCTGCAGCGCGCTCATCACCGCTCAATGATCTGGCAGTAATTGCAGAAGCCCTTTCGGTAATGGCTTCGTAAGGGTGTTCGTAATGATTAAAAGTTATCATGATTTTGAATTTTTTTGTTCTGAAAATAGAGTACGAAGATCGTTTTTATTTAAGTAATAATATGATGCGGCTTTAAATCCAAAAATATGGCGACAAAAAATTGCTCATAAAACCTATCAATTTAGGATGGCAAAGCTTTTCGCTTAAATCAAAATCCTCATCAAATACCGCCTCTGGTGTAGGGAGCTGCTTCGTGCGTGGTAAATTCGTTGCGCTGGAATTTAAAATATCCCGAAACGGCAATCATGGCGGCATTGTCGGTGGTAAATGAAAAAGGTGGGACGAATGTTTCCCAGCCTTTGTCGGTTTGTGCCTGCTGCATGGCGTGGCGCAGCGCCGAGTTGGCCGAAACACCACCGGCAATGGCTATCTGGTTGATACCATAATATTCGGCAGCCAGCGTAAGTTTGTGCATCAGTATGCTGATTATGGTCTTTTGCAGGGATGCGCTGAGGTCTTCTTTATTTTCGTCGATGAAGTTTGGATTGCTTTTGAGGTTATCACGCAGAAAGTACAAAAATGAGGTCTTCAGCCCGCTGAAGCTATAATCGAATCCTTTGGCCTGCGGATGTGGAAACTTGAATTTGTCGGGATCGCCGGCGGCAGCAAGTTTATCAATGACCGGACCGCCGGGATAAGGCAACGACATAATTTTGGCTGCTTTATCAAAAGTTTCGCCTGCTGCATCATCGATGGTTGGTCCGACAATCTCCATCTCAAAATAATCCTTCACCAACTCGATCTTCTTGTGGCCGCCTGAAACGTTGAGACACAAAAACGGAAACTGCGGCACTTTCTTTTTCTCTCCGGGCATCTGGATAAAATGCGCCAGAATATGCGCCTGCATGTGGTCGGTTTCGATGAGGGGCAAATTAAGCCCAAGCGCAAAAGCCTTGGCAAAGGAAGTTCCCACCAGCAACGAACCCAACAAACCCGGTCCGCGTGTAAAAGCCACCGCGTGCAGTTGATCTTTCCGGATGCCAGCCACCTGCAAGGCTTCATGAATCACCGGCACGATATTTTGCTGGTGTGCACGCGATGCCAGTTCCGGCACCACGCCGCCGTATTTGCGATGCACCTCCTGATTGGCGGTCACATTAGAAAGCATGGTGGTGTCGGCCAATACTGCCGCCGAGGTGTCGTCGCACGATGATTCGATGCCGAGGATGTAAGTCATGGAATTTATGAGTTTAAACTGATTTGTGGTAACGCAAAGCGGGGTGACATAGTTTATTCTTCCTCTGTCTGTTCCTCATTTTTCGTTGCTGAATCTTTAGGTGGCTTCTGCTCAGCCTTTGGCGGTTTACTCCCAGGGCGGATGCCGAACAGATCGCCAAAAGTCTCAAACTCCTTACGGTAAAATATCCCCACGCCCTGGGTGTAAGGGGCATTGTCTTCGAGAAAACTGATGTCGTTGGTGCGGTTGAAAGCTTTGATACGAAAGCGTCCGTCGTCGGTGATTTTGTATTCTACGTTGATGTCGCCCACCACGTTGCTGGCGTTCTGTTCTTGTGTGGTGCCACGCACACCAAAGTTACCATCTATCGATAGTCGGTCGTTGAAAAGTTGTGTCCGCAGCGCCACTTCCAGCTCGTCTTCGGTAAGTTCGGTGCCAGGCTGGTAGTTGATGCCGATATCGAAATCCTTGCTGATCTTCGAGAGCCAGCCGCTGAGTTGGTTGCTTAAAAGCTTAAAGCCAGTAGCACCGAGGTTGGGTCCGGCGCTGGTGTAGCTAAAGCTGCCCAACACCAGAAGAGAAATGATTTGTTGGCTCATGGCCGACTGGTCCGTAGTGTCGAGGGCAGCAAAGATGATCTCTTTGGTGTCTTCGGCCACGTTGGTAAAATCCATTGAAAAGCGGATGTCGGGATCAAATAGGGCGTTCATCAGATGAATGTTACTTTGCACTTCCACCCGTGTGTTGCGCAGTGCCGTCGAGTCGGTTTGCAGGCGCAGCCCGGCCAGGCTTGTCTTCACGGTGTAAGTGGCCGTAATATCGACGGTGGCATCAAGCGGATCGCCGGTCCATGAAATTTTACTTCCACTGCGTATCTTCAGATTGCGGCCCAGGATGTTTTCAAAATTAAAAAAGAAATTCCCGTCGGTGATGATATAGTCGCCGTTGATAGTAAAATCGCCACGCGGGGTGATGCGCATGCCAATGTCTCCGTTGCCGCTACCTTTGATATTACCCATATTTCCAGGCAGATAAATTTCGATTTCAGCATCGGGGGTCACGTCCAGTTGCATGTTCATGGTAAAACCCTTGGTATTTACATTGTAATTCTCCGTCTTTTTTTGTGAAGTGTCGGCTTCGTTTATAAAAATGATAAAATCGTTTTCCGAAACGCTCAGCCCTGTATTAATGGGGATGATCATGCGCGTGCCTTCGTTGGTGCGGGCGTTGATGGTCATCATGATGTCGTCGAAGGGACCCGTAATGGCTACTTTGCCAGTGGCTGAGGCGGTACCATAAAACATCTCATTGTCGCGCGCCGACGTATTGAGGGCACGAAGGTTTTCAAGATCGATGTAAATACCGAGCTTAAAATCATTAAAATAGTTGTGGGTGATGCTACCGGAGAGGTTTGCTGTATGTTGTCGCGTGTCGTATAGCACCAGATTGCTAACGTTGATGGCGTTTTTGGCTACTTCCACCGAGCCGGCTACCGAATAGGTTGTGTTGAGGTATTTAATCAAAAACTGAGTACGCATGAGCTTAATGGTGCCGGTGGCCACGGGCTGGTTGTAGCTTCCGCTGATGTGCAGGTCGCCACTGGCCAGGCTCGCCTGATCGAGCACAACATAATCGCTGACAAAGGGATTTACGATTTGAATGCCCAGGTTGTTGAGCTTCACATCGAGATCGAAATTCGTATGCTTGCCGGTGGGGAAATAATCGCCGGTGATGACCACCACTTCACTGGTTCCAATGTTGCCTCGTCGAAAGATACGTGTATTTACCCTGAGCCGCTGTGCAGCGTCGTTCCATGTTGTTTTCAGCTTCATCATCCCGAGTTCTTCTCCATTAAAATACAAATCCTCGAGGCTGATATCGGCCAGAAAGTTTGGCTCCTTCATAACATTTATCAACGTCACCCTGCCACTGAGGATACCGTTCACGTCGATTTGGTCGCCACGGATGAGCTGGTCGAGATGTGAGATGTCGAGTGATTCAAACGTCAGGTGCAGACTGTCGCTGGGCTGTGAAGTGATGCCACCATTAATAACTACCTGACTTGAATCGCTGTAAAAACTTAGGTTGTCGAAAAAGATTCCCGTCGTATCGGTTGCTATTCTGTTGCCCGGCCGGACGTGCCATGCCGCGCTGTCGAAAATCATATTCACATCCGTGAGTGCGGCTATAATACGCGTGCTGTCGAGATGTACGTAACCACCTACCTGGCCCGTGTTTTTGTTGGTGTTGTCGAGGTCGTTCCAAAGTAACTCAAACCGAACGGTATCGCGCAACAGCCGTGTGTAGAGTTGCAGGCTGTCGATGCCATACCCAGCCGTGTCGGAGGCGCTGACATCTTTGAGCATAATTCTATTAAAATCTATGGAGAGTTCAAAACCATCCTTACCACTGCTGGTACTCATGCGCCAGTCGTAGGCCTTCAGCGTGGTGTATTTTATCCAGTCGGCATATCCGCGAAGTCTTACTTTTTCCTCTGTAAGATTGGCTACGCCTTCTATCATGGTGTGTGGAGCTAGTTTTAGTTGAGGAATAAAAAGATCGGTAACGCCGTCGGTATTTTTAAGATCAATATTAAAGTTGAGATATTGCTGCTCCTGGCCAGGCGGCTGTTGCCACGGAAGTTGCCGCGCCAGCACTGGGCTGTATTGCATAATGTAATTAGAAAGCGTTGCCGTAAGCGTACTCAGCTTGTAATATCCTTCCAGCCGTGCGTCGATATAATCAGAAGCCAGGCTGATACCCGCCAGGCCGTCAGTGTCCTGCCAGGCCAAAAGCTGAAGTTTCTTCAATTTATACTCCCTGCTGCCTTCGATGTAGGATGTACTGCTTATTGCCAGCGTTCCGCTGATGTCGTCGATGCTGGTGGCACGTATGTCGGCATCGATTGCTGTACTCAGGACACTTACGCTGTCGCGGGATGAGAGGTGCAATGCGTAAAGGTCGGCGTGGTCAATGCGTGCTTTAAAATCGAAACGTGGAATTTCGTCATTAAAATCGATGAGTCCATCAAAAAGAAAGTCGAGATTTTGATCGTCAACGGCTGCGCGACCTTTAAAAATCAATGCATCCAGGCTGGCATTGATGGCGATGTTTTGATAATCATAATCATTAAACTGCAACGACTGAATGATTCCTTTTGTATTAATACGCAGCGAATCCTTGTTGAAGCCTTCCCCATCCACGTCAAGTGAAAAACTCGTTTTTCCGAGGGTAGGCTGCGCGTCGAACAGATTACCAATATCCAGATTGCTGGCCACCAAATTACCATTGTAGGTCACAGGGCTGTGCGGATTGGTCTTCATCACAAGATTAGTTCTCACGCGTCCCAGCCGGCTTTGTATTACAGCTTTTGCAACAAAATCGTTGTAGAAGCCGGCAAACTTCCCGGACACCTTCACCATTCCCATTTTCATCAGCAGGTCGGGCACTTCAATGGGTGGCATCTCGTCGGGGAGCCCAAAAGAGCGGATGTCGCGTGTACGCGTTGTAAAGGTTTCTATGTTGGTATTAATAAAGGTTTCGAAGAAGTCGGGCAAGCCGTTCATCTGCACCGATCCCACAAAGCGCGTGTCTGTTCCGTAGGTTACATCGAGGTCGCTTCCGCGGATGTTGCTCACCGTTCCCTTCACGTTCCCTTTGAGCCCGATGATGTTGGTCATCGAAAACATCGTTTCGGCAAAATACCCGATGTCGCTCATGTCGAGCTTCGATTGGCTGAAGGTACCTTCAAAAGAAACCTCTTCAATAAAATTACTAAAAGCGTTCAGGTTGGGATAGGTAAACAGCAGGTCGAGATTTACATTGGAATTATTAGTAATAAATATCAGGTTTTTAACGGCTAACCCGACGGGACTAAAGCGGGCGATACCTGAAAACTCCTTGAGATCAAAGCCGCTTTTTTCGACGAAAGTCAGATTATGGATGTTGGCGCTGATGGTGTCGTGGTCTATGATTACCGACGACGCCAGGAAGTCCAGATCGAGCAGCTCCATGTCGTTGTAGTCGATGCCACGACTGGCAACTTTAGCATCGGCATCTTCGTAAATAAAATGCGCGTTGCGTATCTGAAGGTCGTTTACCTGTAGCGTCCAGGGCTCTGGGGATGGTTCATCCTGAAGCGTGTCAGCGCTGGGGCTCACGAAATGCCGCAGGAAATAACTTAAGTTGTCGAGGTTTTCGGTGGAGTAATAGCGTAGGGCAAATTCGGCGCCGGTAAGCTGCAGGCTGCGCACACGTATTGTCCGCTTCGCGCGACTTATTCCCGAAAGGGCTACCGACAGCTCCTTGGCAACGATCATTTCGTTGCCGTGCTCGTCTTCTATCACCAATCCCGTAAGGTGCAATTTTCCTGGAAATCCTATCTGAATTCCATCAATGCTAATGGTAGTTCCGGTTTTCTGTGTAAGGAAAGCTGCTGTAAAACGCGTAACAAGCGTCTGCACCTCCGCATTACGCAACAAGATAAACACCACCAGATGCAGTGAAATCACAAATACAATCAGGTAGATGATGCTATGAAAAACCCTTTTCAGAATGATGATATTATTTTATGTCGCCGAATGATATGGAGCGGCCATTCCCGTTGTGAATCATATTAAAACGCCAATTTGCAAAATTATGATTTTGTTTGGGTGGAAGTAGGGAAAATAAATGTGGGCTTCATCGGGAAACCCAACCAAACCCGTATTCTTGAAATGGAGAAACGAAAAAAACTTGATGAAAATAGATTGCCAATTCAAAATTTTGAATTTAAAACCAAATATTTCCTTATTCATCCCTCATTCTTTTCTGAAAAGTAAGAGCATCTTCGTTCCATTTCACTTTACCCAAATGACGATTTGCCAAAAGAACTTTCGTTGGCTTGATCTTACGCAATGCCGCATCAAATTCCTCCTTGTTCATTCTTTTTTTTATTCTTAGTACCATGACAATGAAATTCAGAATGTTTTTACATCCACAATTAATTGAAACGATAATAATAAAATTTTACCTGTTTTATTACAAAATATGTTCGTAGAGATGCACGATCATGCGTCTCTACTACCTCTGATCCCGATAAAATTCCCACCACCGCTTCGCATGTTTTACGTAAATTCGCCAATCTTTTTAGACATTCAATTTCTAATATTTAAAAACCTGATCATTATGAAACTATTTATCACACAACGCTTTTTGTTGCTGTTGCTGGCTCTGGGGATGATGCTCCCGGCTTACGCGCAAATTACCATCAAAAGCAGCGACATGCCCATTGTCGGCGACACGCTGCGCAAGAGCAACAGCCTCGACATCACCGGCGTCGACTTTGAAGCTACCGGTGCAGGCTACAACTGGGATTTCGCGGAACTGCAGCCGGTGTTTCAATCCGTCGATACTTTCGTCAGCGTAAGCTCCGTGCCTTTTCTTTACCAGCTCGTCTTCTTTCCCGGCGTGGTAGCCAATCTGGCGCAGAAATATACAGGCCTGAATCTCGACACGATTGTCGGCGTTTCATTGACAGATCCTTATCGGTTTTTTAAAAACACCACCGGCTCTTTCACCGATGTCGGTTTTGCTTTTACGCTCAACAGTATTCCAGTGCCACTGAAGTTTAACAATGCGGACGTGGTGTATAAATTTCCGCTCAACTTCGGCCATGCCGATTCGAGCATTTCGGGAGTAGGCTTTGGCCTGCCCGATCTGGGCTACATCAACATCGACCGCAAACGCGTAAACGTGGTTGACGGCTGGGGCACGCTCACCACCTCCTACGGCACTTTCGATGTGCTGAGGCTGCGCTCCACCGTAAAGGAAATCGACAGCATCTATGTGGATTCGCTGCAATTTGGCACCGCCATCACCCGCAGTTATGTGGAGTACAAATGGCTTGGCACCGGATACGGGCAACCGCTGCTTCAGGCAACCATAGAAGGGCCGCTCATCACCGTCGCCTGGCTCGATTCGATAACCGGAAGCACCGTAGGAATAAGGCAGCCGGTTGCGCTCGAAACACGTCTATCGATAGCACCAAATCCAATGACCGCAGAAGCCACCGCCACTGTGCATCTTGACCGTCCAGACGTGGTTTCGCTTACGATTTATGATCTTTCGGGTAAGCGTATCGCAGAAATTTTTAATGGCAGGTTGCCGGCAGGGAGTTCTGATATTTCTATTAACAATCGGCTGCAGCCGGGTATTTATCTGCTCCGGCTCAACACATCGGAGAAATTATTGACAGAGAAATTAATTGTCCGATAGGGAGGAAAGAGGCGAGATGTGAGAAAATTGAAATTAAAAAACATTGTTTTTCGGTAAACATGAATTTTTCACAAATAGATTCTTCGCTCCACTACGTTTCGCTACTAATGACAAGTTCTTGTAAATAATTGGAATGCAATAGATTCCTCCTTTCAGT
>CAZTCX010000014.1:0-35175 GCA_964612515.1 uncultured Lentimicrobiaceae bacterium
GATAAAGGCATAATGCCTCTTTGCAGCTTATTCCTCCATTTTATCAAATACAAGCACATTGTCGCCGCTTCCCAAAAGTAGCGTGTAATTATTTACGCGGAAGGGAAGTGTCTTTTCGGAGATAGCTTTAAGGAATTGATTTTCGAGTGTATCGTCGGGACAGGCCATACGGGTAGAAGCCACATAGCTTAAGGTGAGACTGTCGCCGCTTCTCTCAATTTTACCGGTGTAGCGGTTACAGCCACTAAAACCATAGGCCATGCCTTGATTGAGCGAAATGTAAAGCGTGGGGATTTCTTGTTCACCACCCGGCACCATGTTGCTGTTGCCCATTCGTTGGAGTTGCCAGGCTCCGTTGACGCGTGAGCTGCCAAGATAATTACCGCATCCTGAATAGGTTTTAAAAGTTTTGTCTGTAGCGGATTTTATCTGCACATCAACTTTGTATTCGCTTTTGTCGCCTGACATGTTGTTGGTGCAGGATTGACGGATAATGTCGATGATCAGTGTACCTTCTTTTGTTTCGGCTTTGTATTGTACGGTATCTTCAAGGAAAGCTTCTTCGGGAGCGACGGCCGGAGTGGTGATACTGATTCCATCCATCATTTCAAAGGTCATATTATTTTCAAAATCTATTTCCAGCGACCAGAAAGGCTCGTTGCCGGTAGCTCTGAAACCGATGCCAGTGGTTCCTTTTTGAAGATCGATGAGTGGATTAGTTTCCGAAGTTTTGGGATACAACTTGTAAAATTCTCCAGATTCGGCTTTTGAGCTTTCATTTTCTGCCCGCAGTTTTTCGAGGTAAGCACCACCAAAGAATAGTGAGACGTCGTCGGTGCCAGCGAGGATAAGTGTACTGTCGGCATAAAGACGCCAGGCGCCACTGCCGATTTCGTCTGGTCTGTCGTTCCCGATGTAGGTGAGCCGTTGGTCGAAGGTACTGTCATTATTCAGCGTAAGTTGCCACGCGATGGCATCACAATCGTCGCAAGGCATTTCGCCGAACCAACTGCCTGCTACCTGCTGCCAGAGCTGTGCCGAAGCGGGGGTTTTAGTGTCATTTTTGTTGCCTGACGTACAGCCGGCAATTAGCAAAATCATCAGATAAAGTGGTAAGTGTTTCATAAACAGATATTTTTTTATAATCGACCAACAGATAAAGGAATGTTTTGTTTTTTGTTAAAAATAAGATTGCGAATTTCCGAATGCTACTAACGTATTGATTTCTGACCTGATAAATGTTTCTTCCCCATATTCCGATAGATCATAATCCGATCGTTTTTGTTATGCGGGTTGAGCCAGTACATCACTTTATCAACAAAGCCAGGCTCGGCGGTGGTTTCGTATTCGAGGTCAGGAAATAACCGGCGCATAGTTTCCACTCTTTGCGGCAGCTCCTCGTCGCGGACAAAGAGAATAAAGTCGGGCTCAACATCTTTAAAACTCATACTGCGCGGCAGCAGCTCAACAGGATGTACGGTGGTAACCTCATAAATTTCGATCCACTGACCCAGATAAAACTGCGGCATCAATGGCACATTGGCACGTGTAGCGTTATCGACGACGATGGCTTCGATGCCCGAATATTTTTTGAGGTAACTCATTGCTTCCACTGGCGCCCTTTTGGAATACATGGTGCTTACCGCAATAAGTAGTATGGTATTAATAATCCAGAAAAATATCCAGCTTCCTTTGATCCATTTCCGTTGGCGCTGCAGCCAGTCTGAATCCCGCACAATGGCAAGCCAGCCAGGTACGCCGATGGTAATAATAAAGGGTACGATGGTGAGGATAAACCGCTCCTGCTTATTAGGAAAGTAAGAATGGAATGCCAGGAAAAGCAATGTCGGAACCAGAATTAGCAGAGACTTACGTGCATGTTTAAACATTCCGATAAGGAGAAAAAAACTAATGGGAGGGATGAGAAAACCAAAGAGCAGCAAGAGATAGTTGTACCAATCGCCGGTAAGATAGCCGTAACGATTTTCGAGATTGTAACGAACATACTCGGTGAGTTCGGAGAATGGTTGCTGCCAAATGATGTAATCGACCACCCCCTGCAGCAATGCCACCGCTACCAAATAACCCACGCCAAAAAGCAATCCCTGCCAGATTTCGCGGCGCCAAAGCAACACAAGTCCAAGTCCGAAGGCAAAAAATAGGGTTTGAAATCTTATTGAAAACGCAAGGCCTGCAACAAAGCCAGCGGCCAAAACCCACAACCACGCTTGCTTTCGATCTTTGTTCATCAGCATCCAGATACTGATCATGAGAAAGGGAATGGCAAAAACCTCGACGAGATTGCGGACGCTCATCCACGGCATAAACCAGAAAGCCGCCAGCAAAAGTCCGGTGAGCCTTGCCGCTTTTACGTCGGCCAACCGCTCCGCAATGCGATAACCCAAATAAACCACCACCAGCGACCAGGCCCCGTGAAATGCACGCACCACCAGCATTTTGCTCTGCGGATCGGTGATGTGCAGCCATTCGAGAAAGCGGAAAAAATAAAAATGCAGGCCTGCGTAGAAAAAACTGTGACCGGTCGGGCCTGTGTTTTCTGCATCCCACGGCAGCCAGTGATTGAAGTTTCCACCGTCGATCCACGACTGCGCAATCTCGATCACCAGAAAATGATCGTCGAGCATGCCCCAGCCACGGGCAAAAATCACAGCCACCAGACGAAGAAATATCGCCACCCACATCACAGAAAGCAATGGATAGTGATCCCAGTAATTTATTATAGAAGTTTTGATGGAAGTCATGCCAACACGAAAAAATTGGTATCAGCGCCCGCAGAAAGGCATTTGATGGGATTCATATTTAATTTTTAATACAGAGAATTTCTTTGATTTGATTCAGATTTTTCTGTTTGCCTTCATAACGTGTAGCTTTAGCCGATGCTGTGAAATAGGTGTGGGCTTCGAGAAACCTCACTTGAAGCTGGTACCACTCTTTGAGGGTAGTTACGCGTATATTTTGTTGGTTCCACTCGAGCCTAAGTCGCTGGGCAATCATAAAAAAGTCGTCTCTTCCGAGATAATCCAAATCGGCGTCGCAGAGAATTTTCTCAGACAGCGTGACGGCCTTCTGCGGCAACTGGGTGGTGACAATCATCCGGCAAATCTGGCCAATGAGCTCTTCGGAATAGCCATAGTTCGGTAACATTTCACGCGCAATCTGACAGGAGGCATTCTCATGCCATTCATAAGTTCTCAGCATGCCCGAATCGTGCAACAGTGCAGCGGCTTTTATCAGCAGTTCTTCATCAGCGCTTAGACCTTCGAGGCGCGCCAGCCGTTCGGCAGAGTCGTAAACATCAAGGGTATGACTGACGCCATGGTAATGGAGCCCGGGCCGCAGCTCTTGCGATAACATCTGTAAAACATCCTTTTTCAGATTTTCAAAATCCATGACTTTATTGGTTGATCAGTTTAGAATTAAACCAAAAAGAGCCGGAAATTTGTAATCCGGCTCTTTTTTTCGAAACTTATCGATGAGCTTAGTAAGAAACAATTTTCTGCCAGTTGAGCTTTCGTGGGTTGATGCACATTACCGGTATTTGTGCGGCGTTGAAGATAATCTGTTCGTCCCACGAGCCAAGGATAAACTTAGCGAAACTTTGGTCAGGATCGGTCATGATCATCACCAGGTCGGCATTGTTGCTGGTGGCATAATCGGTGATCTGCTTGGCAAAGTTGGTGTTTTTGGCAGCCTCGCGAACGGTGTATTTTACATCGTTTTTATCAAAAAATTCGGTAATCTGATTTACGGCTTCGTCAATTGCTGAGCCATTCATCTGGTAAATGTGAATTTCGGAGCGGAACTGCTTGGCAATATGTGCTGCCCATTTGGTTTTTTCCCATGGACCGGAGTCGCTGGTGATGGGCAGAACGATATGACGATAACCTTCATTGAAAGAACGTTTTTGCACAACGATGACTGGCGCGGGTGAGCTGGTCACTACTTTGAGTGCATAGCTGCCGGTAAGGTGCTGCACGCCGACTTTGCCGTGTGTTCCCAGATAAAGCAGGTTGGCGCCAAGTTCTTTGGCCACATCGCTTATGGTGGTAAAAATGCTGCCTTCGCGCGACAATCCTTCGGCCTCAATGCCATAGGTTGCCTTGACATCGTCAACGATGGCCTGCAGCTTTTCTTCCACCGAAGTTTCGTCCAGGCTTTCCTTTTTTAGCTGGGCTTTGGTAGTCTTGTCGATTACGTGAAGTACAACCACTTTATAACCTAAAAAACGGGCTGCTTCGGCGGCCTGGCTAATGGCATTGTCGCCAACAGCAGTAAAATCTGTGGGCACCAAAACGAGGTTATTCATATTTTCAGTCATAATACTTTGTTATTATATGTTTTGCAATGTGTCAGTTGATGAGCCACAAAAATAGAAATTATTTCCTTGCTCTCTTTCTACAACAAATAAAATCATCTTTTGCTTGCAAGCATTCCCTGTGGCTCCATTTCGCGGTTGGTGATACGGTAGAGTTGTTCCACCAATGCGGAAACGTGGGCGTTGGTATTGTTAAGCAAAATTATGGTCATGCGCTGATCGGGGAAGCGTGTGAGGCTTGATGTAAATCCGTTCCACAAACCATTGTGATAAATCACGTGATGGCCATCCATATCTTTCAAACGCCAGCCGTAGCCATAATTGTAGGAGCGTCCGCGGGTTGTAACCGTGGGGCTGAAGGCTTGTTGCAAGGTGGTGTCGCTTACAAGCAGGGAGGTATAAAGTGCCTGGTCGTATTTGAGCAGATCGTGCGTTGTGCTGTAGATGCTTTTGTCGCCCAATACTTCGTCGAGCGGGCTGTGGGTGTGGCGGCTACCGCGGTATCGGCTGGCATATCCGATGGCCACCCGGGAGCTTTCGATATCAGTAGCATTCCAGGCAAAGGTGTCGTTCATACCAAGCGGGTTGAAAATCTCGTCGCGCGCAAAATCGCAAAACCGCTTGCCCGACACGCGTTCCACTACCAGTGCAAGCATAGCATAGCCGGTATTGCTATAGTTATGCCTTTGTCCGGGATGGCAATCGCGCTTCGGAGCATATTCGATCAGCAGTTGCAACACATCTTCGTTGGTAAGCGGCTGGTCTTCCGACCAATGGTTATCAACAAAGTACATGTAATTCGGCAATCCCGAGGTATGTTGCATAAGGTGCTTAATCGTAATTTTTTTAAAAGGAAATTCGGGGATGTAATCTGCCACCGGAGCGTTCAGGTCGAGCTGGCCGCGTTCGTAAAGGATAAGTGCCGATAGCGCTGTGAAGCTTTTGCTCACCGAAGCAACCTGAAAAACGGTGTTATCATTCAGGGTGTCTTTTGTATTGAGGTCGGAATATCCGCTGCAATATTCGGCTACCGGATATCCGTCGATGGCCACCAGTGCTGTGCCATTAAATCTGTTTAAAGTGAGCACCCGCTTAACCAACGAATCTATTTTACTTATGGAAGATGCGGGTAATGGTGGAGGAAGGGAAGCATCGGGTATGGTCAGGGGTTGGCTGTCAGGCGCAACTTTTTGGTTGGTAGGCGCATTAAAGCTAAGCAGTACAAGTACAAAAAACAGTATGGAAATCCTAAGATTTATCATATTCAAAAAAAATCCCCCAAAGATATTTGGTGGCAAATGTACAATTAATTAGAACTTTATAACTTTTAGATTTTGTTTTGACGTTTTATTAACTTCTAAAAAACCTGAATTCTTATGCTTCTTGAAAACTTTTTTGAACGAATCCGTTTGCTCCACCACCTGTCTGGCATGCAGCATTGGTAGAATTGTGAGATAGATAAGCTGCTCTGTTTTTAAAATTTACATGCCGAATAGAAAAACCTTTTCTTAATTTGTAAAAAAATAAACCATGACGGAATTATTTGCAATAGCATTACCTGAGGAGAAGCTTTTTGCGGCCAGGGAGCCGGAACTGCTTCGTGCGCTGGAGCCGTCGCGGCGGCCGGAAGCAGGGCGCTATGGCTACCGGGCGGTTTATCAGCGCAAGGTGCTGGGACGACTATTGCTACAATGGGCTGCGGGAAAACGTTATGAGCTGCCGGCAAGTCAGTTGACGGTATTAAAATATCCAAACGAAAAACCCTATTTCGATCAGCACCCTGAAATTCATTTCAACGTGTCGCACAGCGGTAGATGGATTGTGGTGGCGCTCTCGGAAGCCCCGGTGGGTGTGGATGTCGAAAAGGTGAGAAATGTAAATCTGGCGGTAGCACGGCGGTTTTTTGCCACTGAAGAATATCAACAGCTCATCGCGCAGCCTTTGGAAATGCAGCAATCCTTTTTTTTCGATCTTTGGACGCTCAAAGAAAGCTACCTCAAAGCGTTAGGGACTGGTCTTACCCGTCCGCTCAATACTTTTGTGGTGCGACATGAAGCACAACAGTTCAGGCTGTACGCCGAAGACCAACCGATTCAGGGAAATTTAAAACAAATTGATCTGGAGCGTGATTACAAACTTGCTGTGTGCAGTTTTGAGGAACCTATTAGCGTAAGCTTGAAAAATATTGAAATGGAAACCATGCTGAAGTTTTAAAGCCAACGATTTATTAAAACGCATTATGAAAAAATTCAGGAGCCTCACCGGCCGACTTACTTTTGCCATCTCTGCCATTGTGCTGGCCATTTTCATGATCATCGTATTCATCAACTTTTGGATTACACGATCTAACCTCCTCGACGATGCACAGGCGGATGCACGCAATATTTCGGCGCTTACGGTGAGCCAGATACAGCAGGAACTTTTGCGTGTGGAGCTGCCAACCAAATACCTGGCAGAGCTCCTTTCGCAGAATCAACTCAATAAAAATGAATTCAGTTTTTTGCTGAAATTACTTACCGGCGACAATGAGCGCATTCCGGGAAGCTTTGCTGCTTATTTTGACGAGATGCCTCCTCCGGCTGGTAGCAAACCAAATATTCTCTATTACCGGCAAGGTACCTACTCCGACACAATTGAGTCAGCTTTCGCTGAAAAGACTCGCCTGTGGGCTGAGCGTCTAAAAACTGAAAACAAGCCATTTTGGAGTGAAGCCTACAAAAAAACCGGAAGCAACGAAATCAGTGTGGCTTACCTGGTGCCGGCGTTTCTGGGGATGGATGACAGCACGCGTATTCGTATCCGCGGATTTATTGGCGTGGAGCTTCGGCTTAGCTGGCTCCGCGAGGTGATAGAAGCACAAAAGCAACATGAGCGCGATTACGTGTTTATTATCTCCCGGGAGGGCAAACCGTTGGTGCGACCCGGAGGCGATGCCAGATACGAAAACGATATTTATGAAGCTGCTAAGGAATTAAACAACCCTGATCTGGTAACGCTCGCCGATAATATGCTGGCCGGACGCAGCGGATTCGCTACGCTTGACGGAGTGTTTGAAAGTTTCAACTCATTGGTTTACTACATGCCCGTGGAGCAAACAGGATGGTCGGTGGCCGTAGTTTTTCCCAAGCACGATTTGCTTCGCAGCCTTTACATCACCACCTTTATCGTTTTCGCCACAGGCATCGTTGGTATTTTGTTGATCATCTTCACCATCCTGCTCATCACCCGGCGCCTCACCCGGCCGCTGCAGCAGCTCTCTGAGAGCGCTCGTGAAATCGGACAGGGAAACTTTGCCGTGGAAATGCCTGCCGTCGCAACCAATGACGAGGTGATGGTACTCAAAGATTCGCTCGAAACCATGCAGACGGAATTACAGACCTACGTCCGCAATCTGTTAGCCAACGAGCGATACAAAGACCGTGTGGAGAGCGAGCTGCGTGTGGCCCACGACATACAAATGGGGTATTTGCGCGACGATTTTACTACCTTCAGCAGCAATCGGAATTTTAGCGTCGCGGCCATCCTTAAGCCAGCTCTTCAAATAGGCGGCGACTTTTATGATTTTTTCGATATTAATGAACATACCGTATGTTTTGCCATGGGCGACGTGGCCGGCAAAGGCATTCCTGCCGCACTATTTATGGCTATTGCGCTCACCCTCACACGATCGGCGGCTTACACAACGCAGAGTCTCAGCCAGATCGTGGGCAATATCAATGAGGTTTTGGCGGGTCAAAATAAAAATGCCGTCTTTACCACTTTCTTCATCGGCCTGCTCGATACCCGAACGGGTGATATAAACTTTTGCAATGCCGGACATAATTATCCGTATCTGCTGCAGCAAGGCGAATTGTACGAAGTGAAAGCCACACATGGCCCGGCGCTCGGGGTGGTTGATCAGGTGAGTTACAAAACCGGGAAACTAAAGTTGAATGCCGGTGACAAGTTGCTGCTTTATACCGATGGCGTTACCGATGCCGAAAACAGCGACAATGTCTTTTTTGATAAAGAAAATCTGGAACTTGCTCTCACCAGCGGAAGCGCCGGCAACATCAATGATCTTTTAAAGGATTTGATGCAACGACTCAAAAAGTTCACTGGCACCCAGGCTCCTTCCGACGACATTACGGTGCTGGCTTTACAATGGGATGGAGCGCAGAATGAAGCCACCGATTCAAAAAATTCGTAAGTTTTTCAACCGATAATTCAGCAAGGTTTTTCGCTGATCTACTCCTTATTAACGATTATTTAACACGCTCATCTTTTGCTGTACCACCAAACTATAGTAAATTTGACGCTTCAATTTTGAACATCAGGGACTGGTTTTTTGTTAGAAAAACTCATTTACAAGACGATATACCTGTTAAACCTTGTCAGGGCGACTTTCTAAAAAAACTTCGAATGGTGTCTGTTTAAAAGATAATTTTGCATCTGATTTCGCTGCCAATTTTTTTTGATAAAACGATTTCACTTTATGACCAAACTCTTTAATAACAACATTTTACTCATGTTGACGATGCTCTTAGCCGGCTTACTCCCCGCAAGTGCAGGACTCACGGCGCAAGTGTTGAAGTTTGGCAATGAACCTCCCCAAATCGTTATCGACAAAAGCACCTACCAGCAACTTACCCTGAGCAACACCATTGACCAGATAGAAACTTTCGACGTAAAGTCGCTGTCCACGGATTATGTCCAGCTTCGGGCCGAAGGATATGGTTATTCCACGCATGTGGGAACTCCCATGTTGCCGGTTTTGAAAAAGTTGATCGAAATCCCGCTGGGTTGCACTATCTCCATCGAAATAATAAAATCGGAATATCTGGATGTAAACCTTGCCGACTATGGCATCGATTCACAGATCATTCCGGTTCAGCCGCCAGTGTCGAAAAGCGACAATCCGGAGTTGGCACCTTTTGCGCGCAGTGAATCTGCGTACAGCACCGACGGCTTTGGCAGCGACGATCTGGTAACGGTGGTGCCGCTGGGCATCATGCGTGGCGTACGGTTGGCACGCTTAGAAATAGCTCCCGTGCAATACAATCCTGTAAAAGGTATTGTGCGCGTTTACCGGCAAATGAATATTAACATTGTTTACACCAATGCCAATCTGCAAGCCACGCTGCAGATGAAAACAAAGAATGATAATCAATATTTTAAAAGTGTTACGGGAGGTGTTTTTAACTCAGAAGGGCTGTCGGATGGACTTCTGACCACAAATCAGCCTGTAACTTACATCATCATCTCCGACCCGCTTTTTGCCGACGCTTTGCAGCCTTTCATTGAGTGGAAAACCCGCAAAGGTTTTAAAGTTGTCGAAGCCTACACAGACGATCCTTTGGTTGGCAACACCACCGCCAGCATCCGGCAATACCTAAGAGATTTTTACGATAATCCACCATCAGGTTTTTCTCCGCAAACTTTTATTTTACTTGTGGGCGATGTCGCGCAGGTTCCTGCTTTCAGTGGTACAACAGGCGGGCACGTCACCGATCTTTACTACGCAGAATACACCGACGATATTTTTCCGGATGCTTTTTACGGACGCTTTTCTGCAAATAATTTGGCAGAGCTGCAGCCCCAAATCGACAAGACGCTTGAATACGAGCAGTACCTGTTTCCCGATCCCACTTTCTTAGATGAAGCTGTGTTGATCGCCGGTGCTGATGCTTCATACGCATCGGTGTGGGGAAATGGGCAGGTGAATTATGGAACGTCGAACTATTTTAATGAAACGCATGGATTGCAAACCCACACTTATCTGCAGCCCGAACCTGCTGGTGGCAATTATTCGGCGCTGATAATTCAAAATATCTCCCAGGGCGTTTCGTATGTCAATTACACCGCCCACTGCAGCACATCGGGCTGGAGCAATCCCGGGTTTGTTACCGGTAGCGTTTCGGGACTTACCAATGCACACAAATATCCATTGATGGTGGGAAACTGCTGCTCTTCATCAGCGTTTCAGGCAAATTGCCTGGCCGAAGCCGTGCTGCGTGCTCCCTTGAAAGGTGCCGTAGGCTATATCGGTGCAAGCAACAACACTTACTGGGACGAGGACTTCTGGTGGTCGGTAGGATTTGAGGCAATATCGACCAACCCAGCTTTTAACCCTGCACACCTCGGTGCTTTCGACCGCACATTCCACGACCAACCGGGCATCACCCACGACGACTGGTACATCACGCAAGGACAAATGCCGGTAGCAGGAAATCTGGCTGTAACGCAAGCAGGCGCTCAGCTTGAAAAATATTATTGGGAGATTTATCACCTGATGGGCGACCCGTCGCTGATGGTTTATTTTTCACAACCTCCAACTATCACCGCCGATTACGCATCGTTGATCACTCCCGGACAACCATCTTTTGTTGTTAACACTGCCCCTTATGCTTTTGTAGCAATTTCGACAGAAGGAATCTTGAATGGCGCTGCACTGGCTGATTCCGATGGGCTGGCCGAAGTCTTTTTTGATGACCCCATTGTGCTGCCTGGCGAAGCTGATATTGTAATCACAGGCCAGAATCTGCAGCCCTACAGCGCCATCATTTCCGTGGCTGCTCCCGATGCTCCGTATGTTTTGCTTGCTGATTTTGGTGTAAATGATTTACAATCCAATGGCAATGGCCTCGCTGAATACGGAGAAACATTTGGTTTGGATGTCTCGATGAAAAACTTTGGCCTGCAGCCGGCAAGCAACGTCACGCTGACGCTTTCTACAGTTGATGAGTTTGTCTTAATAAACAATGCTAATGCGACGCTTGGCAATCTCAATCCGAACTCAACAGTTGCACTCGAAGATATTTTTGATATTCATTTCTCTGCAAATATTCCGGATGGTCATCAGGTAGCTTTTGTGCTTCAGGCTACTGACGGGACAGAGCAATGGAAAAGTAACTTTTCGATTAAAGGTCATGCGCCACATCTTTATTTTGGTGGTTTCAGCATCGACGATTCTCAGGGCAACAATAACGGACGCTTCGACACCGGAGAAACCGTTTCCATTACCACATTAATAAAAAATAACGGAAGCGCTGCTGCCCCTTCAGTAATGGGCCAGCTCACTACCGACAATGCTTATCTCACAGTCAAGACAACTGATTATTTGCCTTTCGGCGATATTGGTGTGGATGGTCAGGCAATGGCTACTTACGAAGTCGCTGCCGACGAAAATACGCCCACCGGTTTGGTTGCCACCCTCCTACTCGATTTTAAAGATGCCCTTGCCGGGAATGCCATTTCTGAATTTCCCATAGTAGTTGGTCAGGTGCCGGTGCTGATTGTAGATTTAGACAAAAATCATAATTCGGCTGATAAAATAGCCGAAGCCATCCAAACACTTAATATTTCGGCTGCGACCGAAACCACGCTTCCGGACGATTTGGTGAAGTACGCCTCCATCATGGTTTGCTTGGGCATCTATCCCGAAAATCGTGCGCTTACCGCTGACGAAGGTCAGAAACTTTACGATTACCTGATGGCCGGTGGAAAACTTTATCTTGAGGGTGGCGATGCCTGGTATTACGATGCGACTACTGCGGTACGTCCACTCTTTGCTATCAATGGCGTTTCGGATGGCCATAGCGATTTGTCGACCGTAGAAGGCGTAAATGGAACCATGACGCAGGGTCTCTCTATGCAATACACCGGCGACAACAACTGGATTGATCGTTTGCGGCCTGTCGATGAGGGTTTTGTAATTTTAAAAAATATAAATCCAGCATACAGCTGTGCTATTGCCAACGACGGCGGCACGTACAAAACTATTGGCACCTCAGCCGAATTTGGCGGCTTTGGCAACAATCGCGTCAGCCTGATGAAAGATTATCTGGAATTTTTTGGCATAATCACCAACAATTCGTTGTCGGGTAATATTTCGGCTGCTCCTGCCGAACTCTGCGCCGGTGAAACCACCCAGCTCAACGTGAGCGTGTATGGCGGATCGGGAAATTATTATTACAACTGGGTTCCGGCCGAATCGCTTAGCAATCCTGCTTTGCGCAATCCGGTGGCCACGCCGCTCACCAATACCCTTTACGTGGTGACGGTTACCGATTTGCTCAAAGGACAAGTTTATACCAGCGAGATACAGATTGAAGTGCATGCAATGCCCGTCGCACCTGTGATTACACAAGTGGGCGAAAACCTGGTGTCGTCCGCACAGTTTGGCAACCAATGGTATAACGATGAAGGCGCCATGCAGGGAGCTGTAGGCCAATCGTACCATCCCACTATAGCCGGAAATTATTACTCCGTCATCACCAATGTTTGGGGATGTGAATCGATTGCTTCCAACAGTATTTTCTTTCAACCAACTTTTATCGCTGAGCTTGAGCGCCAGGGAAATTTCAGGATTTTCCCTAACCCGGCCATTGATAAAGTAAACATCGACTTTCTGGCTGAAAACGACAGCAAGCTCGACATTACCATCCTCAATGCTTATGGCCAAAATTTGTATCAAGTAACTTTAGAAGATTTAGACCGTTCGGGAATCAACAGCTTTGCAATCGACCTCTCACTGTTCGACGGCGGCGTTTATTATATCATTATGAAAAATGCCAATAAGATTGTAACACGAAAGCTGATCTTAGGCAGATAATTTCAGATGATCATCAACTTAGAATTCACAGACTATTAAAAATAAATTTTTCAAACTCATCAAACTTTAAATTTTCATCGTATGAAAAAATTCTTATTAAACGTTTTTCTACTCTTTGCTTTTGTTGGCCTGATGGCGAACAACGGTTATGATTTGCAGTACAAGCAAGGTGCCGCTGGTAGCGCTACCGTGCAATTTACAATGAAAGATTATGGTATCAAACCTGTTACCCTCAACGGCACTCAATTTTCAGCCATCACCTTCGAAAGCAAAGTTACTACAAAGGAAAAAGGCTTTGCCGAACTTCCATTTATTAATGCTAATATTCAGCTCGACCCGCTAAAAAACATGACCATGCAGGTGTCGGCTCTTTCTTTTATTGATGTTCCGGTTGATGCGCCACTGGTACCTTCGCGTGGAGTAATCTACCGCAATCAGGATCCTTCCACGGTTCCTTACACCATCGCTCCCGAATCGATTACCGACAGCTTTTTCCCCGCTGAAATAGCCACGATTACCGAGCCTTTTATTGTTAAAGATGTGCGTGGTGTCACCGTTTACATCTATCCTTTCAGCTACAATGCCGTTACGAAAACCGTTCGTGTTTACACAAATATTTTAGTAACGCTTACCCCTGACGCCTCTGCTCCGGTTAATCCGTTGTACAGCACTACAGGAAAAAATTTCCCTGCAATGGAAAGTCTTTATTCTTCATTGTTTATAAACTACGAAAACCAGCAGGATGTGATGGACATGGGCGAGATCGGCGACATTTTGGTTATTACCACTGCCCGCGACGAAGCTGCCATTCAGCCGTACATCGACTGGAAAAAGGAAAAAGGTTTTGATGTTTATAAAGAAGTTGTAGCTACCGGCACCAACGTGAAAAGTCTGATAAAGCAGAAATACACCGAGAACACCGACATCCTTTACGTACAACTCGTGGGCGACTGGGCCGACATCAAATGTGACCTGGGCGGCGGCGCCAATGCACCAATGGATCCGATGCTCGGTTGTGTGGTTGGTACAGATAATATTCCTGAAATCGCCATTGGCCGTTTTTCGGCAAGCAGTCCGGCTCATGTTACCATTCAGGTAAATAAGACCATCGAATACGAAAAGAATCCGCAAGGCGACTGGTATCCCAATGCCATTGGAGTAGCCTCCAACCAGGGCCCAGGCGACGATGGCGAGAAGGATTTTGAGCACATCAATGTGATTTATAATAGCAAGCTCCACCCTTTTACATACGATAATATGTACACCGCCTACGATCCGACAGGCAACTCCACCATGGTGAAAAACTATCTGGAGCAAGGTGCAAGCATTGTAAATTATACCGGCCACGGTTCAGAAACTTCCTGGGGATCATCCGGCTTTAGCAACTCCAACGTAAATGCGCTGACCAACGGCAACAAATTGCCTTTCATCTTTTCAGTAGCATGTGTTAATGGTGCTTTCCATAATAGCGGTGACTGCTTTGCTGAAGCATGGCTGCGTAAAGCTAACGGTGGCGCCATCATGACACTCATGGCTACCATCAACCAGCCCTGGGATCCGCCCATGCGTGGTCAGGACTATTTTAATGATATCATTACCGGTGGTTATGATTACACCACCAATCCCGGCAACGGCATCAGCACCACCGAAGGCCGCACAATCATTGGCTCTATCGTTGTTAATGGTATGGTGCTGATGTACACCGAAAGCAGTGGCTCTTCTGACTTGCAGACATTACAAACGTGGACTACCTTTGGTGATGCCTCTTTACAAATAAGAACCGATGTACCTGCTCCGGTTACCACTTCCAATAGTGTAATGCTGGTTGGTGCTAATTATGAAACCACCATAAATCTAAATGGTACTCCATTCGAAGGCGCAATGGTTGCCCTTTCACAAGGCGAAATGTACGCCAGTGCTTTTTCTGATGAAAATGGCTATGTATCCATTCCTAATGAGTTCCTCCCTGGCGACGTGAAACTGGTTGTTACGGCTTTCAATGGCGAAACCATCTACGAAACCATCCAGTGCATCCCGCCAACAGGCCCTTACGTAATCTTCAGCGGGGTGACTGTAAATACACCTTCCGGAAAACTCATCTACGGCGAAGCTTCTACACTGAGCCTGGCTATGAAAAACGTGGGCGTTGCCAATGCCACCAATGTACTGGTTACCATCAGCACCGACAACCAATATGTGACTATTACCGATGCTACCGAAAACTTCGGAACCATTGCGCCTGACGCAATTGTTAATATGGAAAATGCCTTTGCAGTAGAAGTTGCTAACGATATTCCCGATGGCCACAGCGTTACCTTCAACGTAACTGCTACCGGAACTGAAACCTGGGAAAGCACTTTCTCAGTTACTGCCACCGCTGGTGTATTGAAAT
Source organism: uncultured Lentimicrobiaceae bacterium (assembly GCA_964612515.1). Classification (GTDB taxonomy): domain Bacteria; phylum Bacteroidota; class Bacteroidia; order Bacteroidales; family 4484-276; genus SABY01. Next base: position 15,322 of record CAZTCX010000014.1, read on the forward strand.
ATGGCGAATTTTATATTTCAGATATCAATGGCAATAATAATGGCAAACTCGATCCGGGCGAATCAGCTTCGATTTTTGTATCGATCACGAATACCGGTGCCGCTATAGCAAATGGCGTGCTGGGCCAACTTACTACCAGCGACCCTTATCTTACCATCACCAACTCCTCGATGAGCTATGGAACTTTGGAAGCCGGCGCAAGCGTTGAAGCTGAATTTACAGTGACCACTGACGAAGGCACTCCAACCGGACATCCGGTAAGTTTCAGTTTTAATATGACTGCTGACAAAGGTCTGACGGCAACCGACGGGTTCATAATCGTAGTTGGACAAATCCCCGTATTAATCATTGATATGGACGGAAACCACAACTCAGCCAACAAAGTAGCCGAATCTCTCACCGAGATTGGCCTGACTTACGATCAGGGTACTTCACTCCCCGCCGACCTAAACCTCTATTCATCCATATTCCTGTCGCTTGGCGTTTATAGCAACAATACCACGCTTAGCAGTGCCGACGGACAAAAGCTCGCCGACTATCTTAATGCAGGTGGCAATTTGTACATGGAAGGTGGCGATTGCTGGTATTACGATCCTGCCACAGCAGTTCATGCTATGTTTGGACTCACCGGCAGTGCCGATGGCAGTGGCGATCTGGGCACCATTGTGGGCGTTGCCGGTACTTTTACCGAAGGCATGTCGATGGCTTATACTGGCGACAACAACTGGATTGACCGCCTGACACCAACAACCGGTGTTGCAATTCTCAATAATCAGTCACCGCAATACACTACAGCAGTTGCTAAGGATGGCGGCGTGTATAAAACCATCGGCGCTTCGCACGAATTTGGAGGTATCTCCACCGGACGTACTGCACTCATGGAAACTTATCTCGACTTCTTCGGTATGATGCCCGCTACGCTGGTTGCCAACTTCACCGCTTCAGCTACACAAGGCTGCGCCGGAATGGAAGTAACCTTTGCAGATGCTTCTGTTGGTGCCGTTAGCTGGCTGTGGTCATTCCCTGGCGGAACGCCCGCAACCTCCACCGAGCAAAATCCCGTAGTGGTTTATAATACCAAAGGTGATTACAGTGTAACCCTCGAAATTTCTGATGGTAGCGACTCACAGGTTATGACCAAAAATAATTACATCCATGTGAACGACGTTCCGGCACAGCCTGGCATTATCGACGGCGATGAAAACGTTGGAAATGGCGATGTAGAAACCTATCAGGTCGAATCCCTCGACAACTGCACCAGCTACGATTGGGTGCTTACTCCCGCTGAGGCAGGCGTAATGACGATGAATCTAAACCATGTAGAAATTGCGTGGAGTGTAACCTACGTAGGTGTTGCTACGCTAAAAGTTTGCGGTGGCAACGAATGCGGCATGGGCGGATATTCTGACGACTTCGAAGTTATCGTGATGGATCCTACGGGCATCAGCAGCATTTCTGCAAAAGAAGTAAGCGTGTATCCCAATCCTACTACCGGCATCTTTAACCTGCACCTCAACGCCACACAGGAAAGTAATTACGAGCTTTCGCTAACGAATGCGCTTGGTGTACAGGTGATGACCGAAACCTTGCAGCTAAATGGAACCGCCACCCACAGCATTGATCTTTCGAACATGGCGCAGGGAGTTTATTATCTCTACATCCGCAACAACAGCGGAACCATCATCGAAAAGATTATAAAAGAATAATTTTCATGACTTGAGTTTTTAAAGGCCGGGACTTAGTTTCCGGCCTTTTTTATTAAATCCGTGGTTGGTTTATGAATTGGTAAAGCTGCTGATTATTAACCACGGGCTTCAGGACGAGGCTAAAAGGTTTTCAAATTTTAATGGGCTTTCCCCCAAAATTATGGAGATAGAAGAATTGCGGGCTAAAGCCCGCGGGTTCCGGTTCTGATTTTCTAACCCCTGCCCTAAAGGACAGGGTTAGTGAGATATGCGGACACACTTTCGGGCTTTAACCATTGAGTTTTTGAAATTGTTATTTATTTGGATTTTGATTGTTTGGATTTTGGAATTTAACGAAGGCAGTGTATTAATTAAGAATATTGGTGTCTGGCTAAAAACAATAGATTCTTCGCTACGCTCAGAAAGACAAGGGTTTGCGAGGGGTTGGAGGAGGGAGGGCTAAGTCGGCGGCTCCACCACCGACTTAGCCCTCCCAAAAAACCTAACAGCCTGTCATTCTGAACGAAACGGAGTGGAGTGAAGAATCTATTTAAAGGAAATTATGTTTACCGGACTACAATTAATAAAGAAAAATAAAATTATGAGCCCAATCTATTTTCAGGATATTGAAGTAAAACTCCCAACAAATTACCATGAGGAGGAGTTGCGTAAGAAAGTAGCTGCCAAAGTGGGTATTAAAAATTTCACCTGGGAGCTTTTGCAGCAAAGTCTTGATGCGCGGCACAAGCCAGATGTTTTTTGGCTGGCGCGTGTGCGTATCTTTTCAGAGACGCGTAAAGGCGAAATTTACGAAACTCCTCCGCAACTCAAAATCTCTTACCAAAAACGGCAACAGCATGTGGTGGTGGTAGGCAGCGGCCCGGCAGGTTTTTTTGCTGCGTTGGTGCTACAGCAATCCGGGTTTCATGTAACCTTGCTGGAGAAGGGCTCCGAAGCTGGCAAACGTTATCAGTCGATCCTTGATTTTGAGCGGGGAAAATCAGCTTTCGACAGCCACGCCAATTACTGCCACGGCGAGGGAGGAGCAGGAACTTTTTCGGATGGCAAACTCACTTCCCGAACCAAAGGAATAGCGCTGGAGAAACAATTCGTTTTTGAAACTTACATCGGTGCCGGTGCTCCGGAAGAAATCCGTTACCTGGCGCGTCCGCACATTGGCAGCGACAACCTGCGGAAGATTGTGCCGGAGCTGCGCCGGCAATTTCAATCTCTGGGCGGACGCATGATCTTCGACAGCGAAGTGATCGATATCAAAATCACCGGCCGGCGCTGCACCGAAGTTATCACCGCGCAGCAATCCTATCCCTGCGATATGCTGCTAATGGCGCCCGGACATTCGTCGTACGGCACTTACAGGATGCTGCACCGCTACGGAATTGCTTTTCGGCTCAAGCCATTTGCCATTGGTGTTCGCGTGGAACATCCGCAACCGCTCATCAATCTTTCGCAGTGGGGCACGGAGCATTTGCATGGGCTAAAAGCTGCCGATTATAAACTTACCCACACGGCGTCCAACGGACTGCCGGTCTATTCGTTTTGCATGTGCCCCGGTGGCAAAGTGGTTCCTTCGGCTCCAGCCGAAATGCAAAACATAGTGAATGGCGTTTCTGATTATGCCCGCAACTCTCCCTTTGCCAACGCTGCCATCGTGGCGGGTTTGCATCCTGATCAGGTGCCAGGCAACAAAACAATTGACTTCGCCGGAATGCTTGCATGGATGGAACAACTGGAGCAGCGCGTTTTTGATATTACTAAAAGTTATGCTGCGCCAGGAAACAGGATTGCTGATTTTTTATTGGATAAAACTTCAGCCAGGCTTCCAGCAAATAGCTATCCCTTTGAGGTTTTTCCTTATGATTTCGGTCAGTTGCTTCCGGCAGCAACTATTGCGGCACTCCGAGAAGGAATGAGCAACTTCAGCCGCAAGATCAAAGGTTTCGAAACAGGCATAATGATAGGAATAGAAACCAAAACCAGCGCGCCGGTGCAGGTGCTTCGCGACGAACATCGGCGTTGCGAAGGCTTTGATAATATCTATATTCTGGGCGAAGGCAGTGGCTACGCTGGCGGCATTACCAGCTCGGCAGTAGATGGTGTGAAAGCTGCACTGATGATTGCAGGGGTTGGATGAGCGCCAAAAGCGGCTGTTTAAAACCCTTCCTTTAATCGGCTTTCGCGTGAGGCTTGCTCATTAAAAACCCAAATCACACGGAAAGAAAGCACCTGGTTGTATTGCTTGCGAATCTTCTCCTGGTCGTCAGGCACATTTTCGTAGGTACGGGTTCTTATTTTGAAAAGTGAAAACGAGTAGCGTGCGCCAAATTTCAATTGTTTATAGATAGGATACTGAACATCGACCATTGCGGAATATTCGTCGGTATCGTAGGGGCCATCGTTGAGGGTGGTGGTGGCAATGCGCACGTTGTCTTCATATTCTTTTACGCCCACAAGCCGGCCATAGGAAAAACCCGCTCCGGCTGAAAGTCCGGATTTATCACGAAAATGAACAAGCACGGGCACCTCCAAATAGTTGAGCTGGAGTTTGTATTGGTTGTAGTCGTGCTCATAGCGGTAGTCCATGCCGCGTCCGCCTTCGCGATGGAAGGCGCCTTTCTGGCTGTAAATGGCTTCAACGGTGAGCGACCATTTTTCGGTAAAAGGGACGATGGCTGCTGCGCCTGCATTCAAACCGAACTTATGAAAACCAAACACGTCGTCGCCCTGCACATTGGTGGTATTGAATCCGGCAATAACGGCACCCATAATTCGCTGCGCGTGCAGATTCGAAATAAATCCTACAAAAACAATTATGCTGATGGACAGAAAAAATCGCTTCATGTGATAATTTTAGCTTTGGCTTTTTATAACGAAGCCCCACGGCAGAAAGTACAACAACGGCTTTTTATTGATGACGTCACTGCTGCCATACCGTGCTCACTTTGCTTTTTGGTTTTTTGTTTTAAATGTATCGGCTTTATCGGCAGCATTCAGTTATCCTAAGTCAGATCAGGCATCAGCAGCTCCAATTGGTCCGTCAGTTTTTCAAATTCTGTAAAGCAGATATTAATCTGATTCCGGTTATCCATTTGCAAGCTTTTGGTGATAACGTCACAAAAATTCTGAAGTGGAATGATGTTATGCGTGATTGCAGTTTGTTGCAATGTTCCGATAAACGACTGGATAAGTTCTGCAGAAGTATGCTTGTAGCAATTTTTAAACTGTGGAATTATCCATTGATGAAAATCGCGATACAACTGCTGGTTGCCGTTTATGTGTTGAAATGTTTCGCTGAAGCTACACACACAGTTTTGAAAGCAAACCTGATGATTGAGCACCGAATTCAGGGTAAAGTAAAAAGCACTTCCTTTTCCCGGCGTGCTCTCCGCCCAGATATTTCCGCCATTGCGCTCCACAAACTCGCGGCATAGAATCAGACCCAGGCCTGTACCTCTCTCCTGCTGCGTGCCCACGGTAGAATAGGTACTTTCCGGATCGAAAAGCCATGGCAACTGATCAGCCGGTATGCCCACACCGGTATCCGTCACACTTATAATCGTTTGCAGTGGATCGCTTTGCACAGCCGATAGCATGATGGAGCCGTTTTCGGGTGTAAATTTTATAGCATTACTCACCAGGTTGCGCAGAATGGTACTGGTCATCTCATTGTCGGCGGTAACCTCCATGTTGTCGTCGGATAAAGTGAATTCGATGGAGATATTTTTGGCTTGCGCCGAAAAGCGCTGCACGTCTGTTACATCTTCAAAAAGCTGCGCCACCAGCAGCACTTCGGGACGGAAAGCGATTTTGCCTGAATTGGCGCGCGACCATATCAGCAGGTTGTCGAGCAGCGCAAACGACTGCCGCGTACTATTATACAAGGTGCGGATGATGCGCCTGCGCTCCTCCGGCGAATAGGGGCTCTCCTCTTCGAGCAACGTTTCGAGAAATCCCAATTGTGCATTGTAGGGGCTGCGCAAATCGTGCGCGATGATGGAGAAAAGTTTATCCTTGGTAGCATTGAGCTCACGCAATTGCTTTTCTGTATTCCTTTGCTTTGTAATGTTCTGATGCGTACCCACCATGCGCACCGGCTCACCCGCTTCATCGTAGTCGGTCACCATGCCGCTCCCCAGCATGTACAACCATTCGCCCGATTTTGCTTTCATCCGGAAAGCACAGCGATAAAACGGTTTACGACCCTGTAAATAATCTTCCAGCGCCGACTGTATTAATGGGAAATCATCAGCGTGCACCAAATTCTTCCAGCTTGCAAGCTCTGGTTTCAGCTCCTCCATTCTGTAGCCCAACATATCGGTCCAATACGCATCGAACACCATTTCATCGGTTTTCATATCCCAATCCCACAAGCCTGCTTTTGTACTTTGCAAGGCCAATATCAGACGTTTTTCGCTCATATTGTGTGCGTTGGTGATGGCTTTGCGCTTGGTAATGTCAGAAACTACACTAAAAACCTTACCATTGCTACAGCGTATGCTCACCTCTGCCCAAAAGAGGCTTTCATCTTTTCGCCGGCATTCCATTTCCAGCGGCGCAGGGTCGTTGTCGTCTATTTTTTTATTAATAAAATCTTCGATCTCCGCCGCCTTATCAATGTTTAGAAAATCTCCAATCCTCATTCCAACAGGTTCCTGATTGTTATAACCAAACATCCATGCGGCCTGTGGATTTATAAATTTTAAAATTCCATTTTCAGCAAGATACATCCCAGCCTGGACGTTTTCGACAAGCTCATGGTATTGCTCCCCGCTCTCCGCGAGTGGCGGAGGAGCCAGATCAGCCATTTGCAATCCGGCTCTTCGACTGCGATGGGTGTTAATTTTTGACATGTTGCTCTAGAATTTCTGGGGTTAATAAAGTGTTAAAAATAGTTAATCTTTATCACCTGCAACATTTCTCCTTCTTTTTTAACAAAATAATTTTTCTATCGCCGGATCAACAGGTCTAAATAAACCGGCAGATGGTCGCTGAATCCACCCTGATACTTAAAGCCGAGGTAGGTGCGATAAGGTTTGTAACCCAGGTAGGTAGCATCGGGCTCGAGCAGGAAGCCTGCATGAAAAACATGTGCGCGCTGTTGTTTAATATGTGTCGGCATGCTGTCGGCCAGCAAAATCCCCGTCACCACCAACTGATCGAAATGATTCCAGCTTTCGCGATATTTCAACGAGCCGTAAGGCCATTCAGGATCGGGAACCAGCATCAGGTTATAAAGCGCAACGGGATCGGCGGGTTGCTCTGGCTTTTTTGCCTGCAGCACTTTGGTCATACTTTCGTCGGTAGGATCATCATTAAAATCGCCCATGATAATAATGGCGGGCGAAGCCACGGCTGCTTTCAACGAATCGACCTGACGAAGCAGCAAAGCGGCGGCATCGTTGCGCCGGCGGACCGTGTTCATGTAGCCGCCATAACGCGACGGCCAGTGATTGACGAAGATGTGGAGCATTTCCCGTCCCATGGCAAGCCCTTTCACATAAAGGATGTCGCGGGTGCGGTAGTTAGTGTCGTCGGCAAAGGTGAGCGCGATGGCACTGTCAGCGAAAGGCATAAAAAGATCCGCGCGATAAAGCAATGCCACATCAATTCCGCGCCGGTCTGGTGATTCGTGATGAACGATGCGGTAATCATAGTTTTTTAGAGGCGTTTCATAAATCAGCTTCTGCAGCACGCGCAGGTTTTCTATTTCACTCAGTCCGATGATGGCCGGCGGATCGTATTCGCCCACGGCCATGATCACTTTGTAAATCTTGTTGATCTTGTCGTACATGCGTTTGTTGGTCCAACGACGCTCGCCGCCTGGCGTAAACTCCTCGTCATTGTGCTGCGGATCGTCGAGTGGATCGAAAAGGTTTTCGACGTTGTAAAACATGATGCGGTAGCGCACCTCGTCAACTGCCGCACCTGATTGTGCCGAAACAAATAAATTCGACATCAGAAGCCACACGAATACCGCAAACCTCACGTTAGCCTTTTTCATTTGACTTTGTTTAAGATTTTTTTGATTTTCAAATTTAGATAAAAACCAACACGTTGCCGCCATTAGCAAAAATATTAATCATCGTTGGGCTACTATTGATAGCAATCGGCGTGGTGGTTTGGCTTGTGCAGGGTCATCTCAGTTGGCTGGGGCGGCTGCCGGGCGACATCCGTGTGGAGCGTCCGGGCATGAAGTTTTATTTTCCCATCACCACCATGATTCTCGCCAGCGTGCTGCTAAGCATTTTGCTGTGGGTCATCAGAAGATTCTTTTAAAGCATGGCAAACAACCCCGACCATCCGCTCGAAAGCTCTCCCTGGCGCAAGATCATCCACATCGACATGGATGCTTTTTATGCTTCCGTGGAGCAGCGCGACAATCCGTCATTACGCGGCAAACCAGTGGCGGTGGGTGGAAGCCGGCAGCGCGGCGTAGTGGCAGCAGCCAGCTATGAATCGCGGCGCTTTGGCGTGCACTCGGCCATGCCATCGATTACTGCAGCCCGAAAATGCCCGGGACTGATCTTTGTAAAACCGCGCTTTGATGTCTATCGTCAGGTGTCGGAACAGATTCGTGAAATATTTTATGAATATACTGATCTGGTGGAGCCACTTTCGCTCGACGAAGCTTACCTGGACGTGACGCACAACAAACAGTCGGTGCCGCTCGCTACCGAGATTGCCCGCAAAATCAGAACGGAAATCAAACAGGAGCTCCATCTCACCGCCTCCGCTGGTATTTCCTATAATAAATTCCTGGCAAAGATTGCTTCCGACTACCAGAAGCCCGACGGGCAATTTCTTATCCACCCACAGCATGCGCTTGCCTTTATTGACAAACTGCCCATTCACAAATTTTTTGGCATTGGCAAAGTTACCGCAGGGCGGATGTTGCAACGTGGCATCAGCAATGGCGCGGAATTACGCTGCCATGAGCTGGTCGATCTGGTAAAATGGTTCGGCAAGTCGGGTATTTATTATTACCACATCTCCCGCGGCCACGACGACCGCGAGGTAACCCCCGACCGCGAACGCAAAAGTATCAGCACCGAGAGCACCTTCGACACCGACCTCATCGGGTCGGAAGAAATCCACGAACACGTGCTTGAGATTGCCGAAGAGCTGATGGAGCGCATGCAGAAAAAGAATATCTGCGGGCGCACCCTCACGCTCAAAGTCAAGTACGCCGACTTTCGGCAAATCACACGAAGTCGCAGTCTGCCGCAATGCATCCGCGATGACAAAACGTTCTTGCAATTAGCCCGCGAACTTACGATCGAGATTTTACCCACGCCACTTGGCATCCGTCTGCTCGGTCTGGGCATCTCCAATCTCGACACAGCTATAGCCGCTACCGGAGTTCAGCTTACGCTGGATTTTTGAAGACGCGGGACGCGAAGAGCAGGGCGCATGGCGCGGGGAGCAAGGAGAATAGGGTGTGTCCAAACGAGCACGAAACTTTTTTCATTAAGTATTCCGAGTCCTTTAGTGGTTACGGTGGTTGAGCTTGTCGAAACCAGCCTGTCGAAACCAGCTTGTCGAAACCAGCTTGTCGAATCCCCGTTCAGCTTAGGCTGCACCTAAGCTGCCTTTATTTCCGCAGGCTTTGCCTGCTTCCTATTCCACATCACGCTAAACCACCACCTGGAAAAAAATTGATGTCGCCCCCGTTGGGGCTTTGTTGCATTGGATTTTCTATTTTACCCGAGGCAATGCCCCAAACTGGTGATGGCGCCCCGTTGGGGCTGGAAAGGTAATTTTTTCCGAGGCCATCAAACACATTTTGTCAGCGCTGGGGCTGAAATCCAGTTATAAAAAACCCCGGCCAACTTACATCGTTGGCCGGGGTTTCAGGAAAAATTATTTTAAAAAAGCTGATGCAGCGGCTAGAGATGAATCACTTCACCATAAGCTGCGGCTGCCGCTTCCATTATTGCTTCTGACATGGTGGGGTGCGGATGGATGGTATGGATGACCTCCTCGCCGGTGGTCTCCAGTTTGCGGGCGATTATCACTTCGGCAATCATCTCCGTTACGTTGTCGCCGATCATGTGGGCGCCAAGCCATTCGCCATATTTGGCATCGAAGATCACTTTTACAAAGCCTTCTTTGTTGCCTGCTGCGCTGGCCTTGCCGGAGGCGCTGAAAGGAAATTTCCCTACTTTGATGTCGATGCCAGCATCGCGCGCCTGTTTCTCGGTGATGCCTACCGAAGCCACTTCGGGGTTGGTGTAGGTACACGACGGAATGTTGCCATAGTCGATGGGGTGCACGTCGAGTCCGGCAATTTTTTCAACGCAGGTGATTCCTTCGTGCGAGGCTACGTGCGCCAGTGCCGGGCCGTGCACAATGTCGCCAATGGCATAGTAGCCTTCGACGTTGGTACGGTAAAACTCATCAACTTTTATTTTGTTGGATTCTATTTCGATGCCGGTTTCTTCCAGCCCGATGCCTTCGAGGTTGGTAGCGATGCCCACTGCCGAAAGCACGATGTCGGCTTCCACCACCTCTTCGCCTTTTTTAGTTTTGATCGTTACCTTGCATTTTTTGCCGGAGGTATCCACATTCGTAACTTCGGCAGAAGTCATCACTTTGATCCCGGCTTTTTTGAAAGAGCGGCCCAGTTGTTTGGAGACTTCTTCGTCTTCGAGCGGCACAATCTCCGGAAGGAACTCTACCAACGTAACTTTGGTTCCCATCGAATTATAGAAAAATGCAAACTCCGATCCGATAGCACCCGAGCCTACCACCACCATCGATTCGGGCAGATTTTCGAGCGACATGGCTTTGCGATAGCCGATAATTTTTTTACCATCCTGCTTCAGTGCCGGCAGCTCCCGCGAGCGGGCGCCGGTGGCGATGATGATATGTTTGGCTTCGTAGGTGGTGGCCTCGTTTTTTTCGTTGGTCACTTCTACCTTTTTGCCCGGTTTTACTTTGCCGAAACCAGTGAGTACGTCTATTTTATTCTTTTTTAATAGAAAAGTCACACCATTGCTCATGCCGGCAGCCACATCACGGCTGCGTTTTACCACCCCGGGAAAGTCGGCTTTAGGCTCCCCTTCTATTTTCAACCCGTAGTCGGCTGCATGTTTCATGTAATTGAATACCTGCGCGCTCTTTAGCAGCGCTTTGGTAGGGATGCAGCCCCAGTTGAGGCATATCCCGCCCACAGATTCTTTTTCTACCACGGCGGTTTTCATGCCCAGCTGAGCGGCTCTGATGGCAGCTACATAGCCGCCGGGGCCGCTGCCTATTACTATCAGATCATAATTCATAAGTTGTCAGTTTTTTAATTTCTGCAAATTTAGACAAAAAAAGGGCGGCATCATTTTTTGGTTCTGAAAGCTCCGCTGTTAAATATTCTTAACCGGAACGCGTGGCGCAGGACGCATGGTGCGTAGCGTAAAATGCACCAATTCCTAAATAAATTATTCGGGGTGCGTGGGCCGTTGATAAACAGCAAAGAAATGAGGCACGGGAGGATTCTGGTCATCCTCATAAGCCAGGAAATGTATCTCGGTTAAACCAGCATGTTTGAATCCATCAATTTCATCCTGGTCTAATGCCAAAGGCCAAACATCCAAACCTTGATCTGACTCACGGCTTCGGCACGACACGAGCACTTCGCCACCATGTGAAGCAAGTTCTGCAATAGCCTTGAGGGCGTGCTTACGCTCCGACCCCACTAATATTTGAATGGTGTTGCATTCGTAAATCAGATCGAACCCCCGCTCCCATTCTGCCGGGAGGTTCAACAAATCTGCAAGCCTATAATCGACCCTGGTTTCAGGGTGCCGTTTCAAACACATGTCGATGGCCGATTGTGAAATATCAAAGGCTGTAACCTGATAACCATGCATTGCCAGGGCTTCAGCGTCATCACCCAGGCCACAACCAATTACGATAGCCTTTGCATTTTCTGGTTTTGGATTACCGTTTATCCAGCTCACTAAAAGAGGATTGGGTTTTAAATCGGCCCAATAAACATTTCTGAAATCCCCATTAGCACCAGCATAAAACTCTTCAAACCATCCGTTGGGATCGCCAATTTCAGCGTATTTCTTAAACAATTGAAGCGTTTCGTTTCTGGAATATTTCATATACTTATTTTTATGTGGTTGAACTCGCCGAAACCCGATAGCTGAGCTTGTCCTCTGACTCCCTGTCTGAAAGCCGGGGTTAGTAATCTTTGCACCCTTTTATTTGTGCCTTGCGCAATGCGCTTTTCGCCATGCGCCTCGCGCCATGCGCCAAACAACTTCCTTACTTCTTCTCCTGTTCCGCCATGTATTGCGCATCCATCCTGATCATCTCCTCCGGCGTGCGGTTTTGTTCGGCGGCTTTTCGGATTACCGATTCAAGCCATTCGGGGGTGCTGCGTATCAGATTTTCGTAATAGCTTATCCGCTCTTGCAGCGGGTCCTGCTGATTCTGGTTGTAAAGATATTCCGCATCAATAGCAATCATCCGCTCCAGCGGCATACGATAAAAATTGGCTTTTTCGGTAACCTTTTGCAACCATTCGCTGTCGGTTTTAATCTGATCCATGAATTCATGAATCGTTTTATATTTAGCATAAATGGCAGGATGCTCATTTTGGAAAGTCCAAAGCGCATCGTCGCGGAGCTGCTCCTCATAGCTTAAATTGTTTTGTGTGGCTTTGTCCTTCACCGACTGGCTCCAGGCTCCGTCGCCGCTGATGGTGCGTTCATAATATTGCAGGCCATTCCAGGTGAGATAAAGCTCCTGATTTTCCTTTAGAGCCTGAAAGTCGGCAGCCTGACGCAACACAGTGTGCAAGGGTAGATTTAAAGTTTTTGCATCTTTCACCAGATCATCAAACCAGGCAGCGTCAGTGCGAATGGCATCTTCCTGCTTTTCGATGAAATCACCGCTGTAGGAGGGTGTAAACATTGCGTAAAGCTGATCAACAAATCCCCAGTCGAACTTATACAAAAAGCGCTCAGTGATGCTCAGTAAAACGATCTCCTGGCTGAGCACCTCTTTTTCAATATCCAGATCACGTGTCCATTTTTCACCAAAATAAAAATCGGGATAAACCTTGGCATTGAAATACCAAAAGGCCTGGTTGGCAAAAAGATGTTGCGGGATGCGGGTATTAAAAAGGTTCCAATAGTAGCTGTCGGCAACCGCCAGCACGCGAGGCCTTTCTTTATCGGGCTGATCATAAAAGGTAAAGTGTGGATAGGCCATCTGCGGATGGGGCAATTTGAAAAGGAGATTCAAAGTGCGTCCCACGTCGGTGTCACTGTCGGAGATGCTGTCGGTATGTGTGAATGTAACACTGTATTCGGGCATATCGATTCCGCGCGCCTGCTCCAAAAAGTGAATCAGCGTATCAGCAACAAAGGGCATGGTGCCTTCACTCCAATGGATTCCGTAAGGCGGATAAAGCGGCCAACGAGCGGTGTCGGCAGCAGCAACAAAAATTTTATTTAAATCTAAATAATTAATACCCAACGAATCGGCCTTGGCGGCAATGTATTCGTAAATGGTCATTGAACGGCCTTGCCGCAGATAACGATCGGGAATGAATTGCGGCAGCACACGCGCTTTGCTTGGCTCGAGGATAAAGATAAAATCGATGTTGTAATTTTCGTGCAAATAATCCTGTACAAATTTCAACCGGTTGAGTTTTTCAGTAAGATAGGCAGCGCCCAGAAAGTCGCCCCCGGTATAGGCGCGGATGTAATCGTATTCATACAGCACATTGTCTTTTCCAATCACCACCCCTTCGGCTTTGGCTTTGTCGTATAGTGAGAAATCGATCTGGTTGTTGAGCCGGACGAAGAAATTGCGAAAGCCAATATGATCTTCAAGGTAACGGTCGAAGTTGCTTTGGAAAGTTCCGTCCATCCATTGGCTCCAGCCAAAAGACGGGCGTGGCTGTAAAATGAAGTCGCCATTGAGCGGTTCCGGCTTGAATATTTTAGTGCCATGCTGCACCAGCGGCAGCAGTAGCGAAACCATCAATAGCACAAAAAGTATTTGCTTCACCACCGTCTTTTGGGGTCGGTTAGTTTTGGGAAAGCTGCTATTTGGCAAAGATGATTTCAAAATATTTTTAAATATTAAAACCTAAAATAAATAAACGGGTTGAATGACGAGGAGGTGATGGATGCGATGCACACCATCAGGAAAAGCAGCGCAGCAAATGTCATCAGCACCATCGGCACATTTTTCTTTTGTGTGGTGAGCAGGTTCATCCAACTTTTTTCGATGTGTGGGAGCGCCGCAATGAAAGCAAACAATGCCCCGACAATCATCATAAAGATGAATTCATTGTCATAATTTGTGTTCGACTGCCGGCCATCGAAGGCAAACATACGACCGAGATAGGCAAATGCGTCAGCGAGTGAAGCAGCGCGGAAGAGCACCCAGCCGATGAGCGTGATAAAATAGGTGATGACAATGGCCGGCACTTTGCCCACAGTCTTGAGCACACGAAGCAGAAACATTCGATCAGCCACCAAAAACAGTCCGTGAAAGGCGCCCCACACCACAAAATTCCAGGCAGCGCCATGCCACAAACCGGAAATGAGAAACACTACCCAAAGGTTGAAATACATGCGCACTGCAGATACCCTGCTGCCGCCCAGAGGGATGTAGAGATAATCGCGCATCCAGCGGCCCAGCGTAATATGCCACCGCCGCCAAAATTCGGTGATGCTTTGCGAGATATAGGGATTGTTGAAATTTTCCGGAAACTTAAAACCAATCATCCTCCCAATACCAATGGCCATATCAGAATAGCCCGAGAAGTCGTAATAAATCTGGAAAGAATACGCTACAACGCCAATCCAGGCCGTGGCAGTAGAAAGGCTTGCGTGGGGCATGGCAAAGATGGCGTCCACCTGTTCGCCCAGCACATTTGCGATAAGCACTTTCTTGGCCAGCCCCACCACAAAACGGAAGAAGCCAAGCAGGCGGTCATCAACGCGTTCAAAGGCACGCCGCTCTTCGATCTGATCGGCAATTTCGTGAAAACGCACGATAGGCCCGGCGATGAGCTGCGGAAACATCAGGATGTACATGGCGTAATCCCAACTGCGGCGCAGCGGCGCATGCACTCCGCGGTAAACATCCACCGAATAGGTGAGCTTTTGAAAAGTGAAAAACGAGATGCCGATGGGCAGCGCGATGGCAGCCCAACTCGCCGGCTGCATGTGCAACGCCGAAAGCAACACATTGAAATTTTCGATGAGGAAATTGGCGTATTTAAAATAGGCCAACATGCCGATATTGAGCACCACCGAGAGTGCAAGCAAAATCCTCCGTGCCTTGCGCAGCGTGGATTTGTGCATCCAATCCACCAGATAAAAATCGATGAGCAAACTGGCAAGCACTATAAAAATGAAGTCGGGAGCGCCCCATGCATAAAACACAATGCTGGCAAGCAGCGTGAAGATATTTTTGAACCGGACAGGCAGCACATAATAAACCACCAGAAAGAGAGGCAGAAAATAAAGGATGAATAAGCTGCTGCTAAAGACCATCGATAACTTTTTGAGGCCGCAAAAGTAATGATTGTTCCTTAGCGGAAAAGGGCTTTGTCAATAGGGAAATCTGATGGGGGTTTTCGATTAAATCTAAAATATGATATTCCAGTTAAAAGATGTAAAAGCTTTTGTTACATAAATTCTGCAATGATTATTACACAAATTGTGTAACACAAATTATGTAATTTTTAATTTGGGATTGCATTCGCTTATCAATCGTAAAGACTTTCAAATTGGGCGTCTCTACAATTCATCCCCGCACGTTTTGTTTTTTGATGTCGCCCCGTTGGGGCTTTATCTGAATGGGGCATATTTTATTCCCGGGGCTTTGCCCAGGGCTGATGATAGCACCCCGTTGGGGCTGAAGTTCGATATTTAAAATTTCCTGAGTTTGCTTACGTAAAAATGCCCGAGTTGGAACGTCTCTAAGATTCAGACCCACATGTTAAGTTTTTGATATCGCTCCGCTGGAACCCGGAATTGACTTATGAGCGTCCGAAGGACCTCGAAACGTCCAATGATGTCGCCCCCGTTGGGGCTGAACTTCGATATTTAAAATTTCCTGAATTTGCTTACGTAAAGATGCCCGAGTTGGACGTCTCTAAGGTTCAGACCCACAGGTTAAGTTTTAGATATCGCTCCGTTGGAACCATGAATTGACTTTCGAGCGTCCGAAGGACCTCGAAACGTCCATGATGTCGCCCCCGTTGGGGCTTTGGCTGTATGGGGCATATTTTATTCCCGGGGCTTTGCCCAGGGCTGATGATAGCGCCCCGTTGGGGCTGAAGTTCGATATTTAAAATTTCCTGAGTTTGCTTACGTAAAAATGCCCGAGTTGGAACGTCTCTAAGATTCAGACCCACATGTTAAGTTTTTGATATCGCTCCGCTGGAACCCGGAATTGACTTATGAGCGTCCGAAGGACCTCGAAACGTCCAATGATGTCGCCCCCGTTGGGGCTGAACTTCGATATTTAAAATTTCCTGAATTTGCTTACGTAAAGATGCCCGAGTTGGACGTCTCTAAGGTTCAGACCCACAGGTTAAGTTTTAGATATCGCTCCGTTGGAACCATGAATTGACTTTCGAGCGTCCGAAGGACCTCGAAACGTCCATGATGTCGCCCCCGTTGGGGCTTTGGCTGTATGGGGCATATTTTATTCCCGGGGCTTTGCCCAGGGCTAATGACAGCGCCCCGTTGGGGCTGAAAACAGATTATTGTAATTTAGAAATCACTTTTTGATCAAAATTAAGATTTGGAAGGTTGCTGCCCACAATTACGCCTCTCACTGCTTCGCCTCTCCCCCACCCAACTATTTTTTCTATCATTGCAATATTTATTTTGAATGGCTTGTTATGAAACTATTAACACTTATGCCTGTTCGGTACTGAACAGCTTTCCAATTAGAAACTTTTTATTAAAATATTCCTGCAAGGAATGATCGACAACCAACATACCGCTCCCGAAGCGACTACAACTGACAGCGATAATGGCTCCGACAGCCAGGAAATGCTTGAAGTGTACGGTGCGCGGGTGCACAATCTCCAAAATATTGATGTAAAAATACCGCGTCACAGCCTGGTAGTAATTACCGGACTGAGTGGCAGCGGCAAGTCATCGCTGGCGTTCGACACCATTTATGCCGAAGGGCAGCGCCGCTACATGGAAACCTTTTCGGCCTACTCCCGCCAATTTATCGGCACCATGGAGCGACCCGATGTAGATAAAATCGACGGCCTGAGCCCCGTGATCTCCATCGAACAAAAGACCGTAAACAAAAACCCCCGCTCCACCGTTGGCACCATTACGGAAGTTTACGATTTCCTACGCCTGCTTTTTGCGCGCGTTGGTCAGGCATACTCTTACGTTTCGGGCGATAAGATGGTACGCAACACCGAAAAGCAGATCATCGACCTGGTCAGTCAAAACTACGACGGCAAAGCCATCAACATTTTGGCGCCGCTGGTGCGGGCACGGAAAGGCCACTACCGTGAGCTTTTCGAGCAGATACGCCGGCAGGGATTTCTCAAAGCACGCATCGACGGAGAGATCAGAAATCTGGAGTTTGGGATGAAAGTCGATCGTTACAAAACACACGACATCGAGGTAGTGGTGGATCGACTAAAAGTGGGCACCGACAGCACCGAGCGGCTGCAACGCTCATTGCAACTTGCGCTGAAAACTGGCAAAGGCGTGCTGATGATCCACGATCATGACGACAACACCATCCGCCATTACAGCCGCCTGCTCATGGATCCCGCCACCGGCATCTCCTACGACGAACCGGAACCCAACACCTTTAGTTTCAACTCGCCTTATGGCGCCTGCAAAAACTGCAACGGGCTTGGTGCGATTTCCGAAATAGATTTTAAAAAAGTGATCCCCGACGAACAAGTCAGCATCCGAAAAGGCGGACTGGTGCCGTTGGGCGAATATAAAAACAACTGGATTTTTAAACAGGTAGAGGCCATCGGCCACAAATTCGATTTTACGCTCGACACGCCCATCGGAGAGATTAGCAAAGAAGGACTTTCTACGCTACTCTATGGATCGAATGAAGTGATTCACGTAAAGAACGATTATCTGGGTGTCACCTCGTCGTATGCGCTCAACTTTGAAGGCATCATCAATTTTATCCAAAACCAGGACGACGAAAATGCTTCGCGTGCGATAAAAAAATGGGCCGGCAGTTTCATGAACCACATCACCTGCCCCGAATGTAATGGCACGCGGCTTCGCAAGGAATCGTTGCATTATCGTGTAAACGATAAAAACATTGCACAACTGGCCGACATGGATCTGATTGCTTTGCTTGCGTGGATAGAAGCGTTGCCGCAACACCTCGACGAGCGCGATCTTACCATCGGACGGGAAATCATCCGCGAAATAGCAACACGCATCCGCTTTCTGCTCAATGTCGGTCTGGATTACCTTTCGCTCAACCGTCCTTCGCGCAGCCTTTCGGGTGGGGAGTCGCAGCGCATCCGGCTGGCCACACAAATTGGCTCACAGCTAACGGGCGTACTTTATATCCTCGACGAGCCGAGTATCGGCCTGCACCAACGCGACAACGTGCGGCTGATCCATGCACTGAAAGAACTTCGCGACGTAGGCAACTCGGTGATTGTGGTGGAACACGACAAGGAGATGATTCTGGCGGCCGACCACGTGGTGGATATCGGCCCTGGCGCCGGACGCAAAGGCGGACTTATCGTTGGGCAGGGAAACCCGGCTCACATGCAGCAATGCCACACCATCACCTGCGAATACCTGAACGGAACACGCGAAATAGCCGTTCCAAAAGAGCGCCGGCCAGGCAATGGGGAATTTATCATTTTAAAAAATACTACCGGCAACAACCTGAAAGATGTAACGCTGAAACTCCCGCTGGGCATGCTCGTGTGTGTAACGGGTGTTTCGGGCAGTGGCAAATCCACGCTGATCAACGAAACGCTTTATCCCATTCTGAGCAATCAGTTTTACCGTAGTGAGAAAAAACCGCTGCCCTATAAATCCATCGAGGGACTGGAGCACATCGATAAAGTAATCGAGATAGACCAGTCGCCCATCGGACGGACGCCCCGCAGCAATCCCGCCACCTACACCAAAGTATTTGATGAAATTCGCAAACTCTTTGGCTCGCTGCCTGAATCTCAGATTCGCGGCTACAAGCCCGGACGATTTTCATTTAATGTAAAAGGCGGACGATGCGAGACGTGCAGAGGTGCCGGCGTGCGTGTAATTGAGATGAATTTTCTGCCTGATGTGCACGTGCCCTGCGAAGAGTGCAACGGACGCCGCTACAACCGAGAAACGCTTGAGATCCGTTACAAAGGAAAATCGATCAACGATGTGCTAAACATGACCATCAACCAGGCGGTAGAGTTTTTTGAAAACATCCCGTCGATCATCCAAAAGATACGGACGCTCAAAGACGTAGGGTTGGGTTACATCACACTGGGACAGCAATCTACCACGCTTTCGGGCGGGGAGGCGCAGCGCGTGAAGCTGGCTGCCGAACTTTCCAAACGCGACACGGGCAAAACGCTTTATATCCTGGATGAACCTACCACAGGCCTCCATTTTGAAGATGTAAAAGTGCTGCTCGAAGTACTCGACAAGCTCACCAATAAGGGCAACACGGTGTTGATCATCGAACATAACATGGATGTGATAAAGGTGGCTGATTTCATCATCGACCTGGGGCCGGAAGGAGGCTCACGTGGCGGCGAGATCGTTGCGCAGGGAACTCCGGAAGAGATTGCCGCACAAACGCAGGGTTTTACGGGCAGCTTCCTGAAACACGAACTTAACGGAAAACAGGTTAAGTAAATTCCAAATCGCAAACTCCAAATGACAAATAAAATCCAAATAACAACATGAAAAATTACAAACAAGTTGATTATTGATTTCTGCGTATTGGGGTTTATTTGTTTTTTGTTTTATTGAATTTTGAGATTTAAATAGATTTTGCGCTACAGCGCCTGATGAGGTTATGATTGTTAAACACTACTATCACTTTAAAAACAATAGATTCTTCGCTGCGCTCAGAATGACAATGGTTTGCGACGAATTGAGGGAGGGAGGACTTAGTCGGCGGCTGCGCCGCCGACTAAGCCCTCCCTGGA
>CAZTCX010000015.1:0-33181 GCA_964612515.1 uncultured Lentimicrobiaceae bacterium
GATGTTCATACCACCGATCTGATCGACGGACGTGAAACACTTCGCGACATTCATCTCATCGTTTTTGTAGGAGGATTTTCTAACAGCGACGTACTTGGCGCCGGCAAAGGGTGGGCTGCCGCACTACTTTATAACGAAAAAGCACGCCAGTCGCTGCAGGATTTCTACGATCGCTCTGACACACTAAGTCTCGGCGTTTGCAACGGTTGCCAGGTGATGACCGAGCTTGGCTTTATTTATCCAAAGCATGAAAATCATCCTAAAATGTTGCACAACGCCTCGGGGAAGTTTGAATCGGGATTTGTAAATGTGGAGATAGAAAACAACGACACAGTGATGCTCCGTTCTCTGGCGGGTTCAAGACTTGGAATTTGGGTGGCACATGGTGAGGGGAGATTTTCCTTCCCGGAACCTGAAGCCAAATACAACATCCCGATGCGCTACTCGTACGATGAATATCCGGCCAACCCCAATGGGTCGCCTTATTCGGCCGCAGCCATTGCCTCCGACGACGGACGCCATCTGGCCGTGATGCCGCACCTGGAACGCAGCATGCTGCCCTGGCAATGGGGGCATTACCCACCCGATCGAGCCAATGACGCGGTTACGCCCTGGATTGAAGCTTTTGTAAATGCCCGGAAGTGGATTGAAGAAAAGGTTGCAACGGTTTAGTTTGAGGTAATTGAAGCGGCTGTGTTGGCTGTGGTGGCTGAGTTTGTTGAAGCCAGCTTGTTGAAGCCACCTAACCGAAGCCAGCTTGTCAAAAGGAATCTTGTATTTCAGCCCCAAAGGGGCGACATTATTAGCATAGCGCGTAGCACTATAATTTGAACGGAATTTAATTTTTTAAGGCTCGATGGTAATCGTGGTATCCTCGAAAACCACCTCGTCTCCAGCGCGCAGCTTGCAACGTCGCCTGAATTCCTGCTGGCCGTTCACCTCTACCAGCCCATCATCGATGGCTTGCTTGGTGTCGCCGCCGGTGTCCGTCAATCCCATGAATTTGAGCAGCTTCATCAGCTCGATGTATTCCTGTCCGTCCAGTTGAAATGTCATTATTCTATTTTTTATCAATAACTTTTGTACACTGATTTTTATTTCAATTCAAAAAACATAAAGGCAATTGTTCTTACCCATTTAATCCAAACCATTCTCCGTCTGATCCAGTGTCGGATAATCAGTGTAGCCATGCGCCTCGCCATGATAAAAGGTAGCTCTGTCGGGAACAGCCAGTGGCGCATTTATCCGCAGCCTTTCAACAAAGTCAGGATTTGAAATAAAAGGTTTGCCAAAAACGATAAGATCGGCATGGCCTTCTTCAAGCATCCGGCGTGCACTTTCTTCGCTGTGGCCGCCGCACGAAAGCAATGTCCCGCGATAGATATTGCGGTAGAAGGGTACACAGCTCTTTTCAGGATTTGCAATGCGCTCTTCCGTAGTTATCTGCTCGTTGATATGCAGGTAGGCCAGGCGGTAGTCGTTTAGCTTACCGATAATATAACTAAACGTGTTTCGTGCATCAGAATCGAACAAGCCGGGGCGGTAACCGTCGGGCGAAAGTCGCAAACCCACTTTTTCAGATGGCAGGTGCTTCAAGATTTCTTCGATGACTAAAAAGAGAAACCTGGAGCGATTGGCAACACTTCCTCCAAAATCGTCGGTGCGATGGTTGGTGCAATCCATGAGGAATTGATCGATGATGTAGGCGTGCGCACCATGGATTTCCACCCCGTCAAAACCGGCTGTCATGGCATTTTGCGCCGCCTGACCAAAGTCACGAGCGGTCTGATAAATCTCTTCCAGAGTCATGGGTTTTGGCACTTCGTAAGGCAGGCGTCCCTCAAGCATGGGCACTGTGCCGGGCGGTTGTACAGCCGAGGCCGAAAGTGGTAGCTTGCCGTCGGGTTGCAGGAGCCGGTGCGAAAAAGGTCCCACATGCCAGAGCTGAAGAAAAATCTTTCCATCAGCCGCATGAACGGCTTTGGTCACTATTTTCCAACCTTCTGTTTGCGCTGGGCTGTAACATCCCGGCGAACCGCTGTAGCCGTAGCCTTGCGGCGAAATCTGGCTGCCTTCGGTGATAATCAATCCGGCGGTGGCACGCTGGCTGTAATATTCAGCAGTTAATGCATTGGCTGTTAAATCAGGCCTCTCAGCGCGACAACGCGTCATCGGTGCCATCACAATCCGATTGGCCAAATTGGTTCCGGCCAAATTATATTTTTCAAAAAGCATCTTTTTTTCTTTCATTTGAAATTAACAAGCACAGACGGCGATAGTTCTGCTTATTCGACTTTAAATGTTTAAAGTAAATTCAGCTTTGATTGGCTTCGACAGGCTCCGTTCGGCTCAAGTTCGGCTTAGGCTGCGCCTAAGTCGTATCTATTCTTGCAGGCTGCGCCTGCTTTATAAACAAATTACCATACGATTAAAACAGGCTAAGCCTGTAAAAATAGAACGAACGAGGTGCAACCTCGTCCGAACCCTAAGTCGTATCTATTCTTGCAGGCTGTGCCTGCTTTTTTATGAAATCGTTGTGCATTAAAAACAGGCTAAGCCTGTAAAAATAGAACGAACGAGGTGCAACCTCGTCCGAACCCTAAGTCGCGTCTATTCTTGCAGGCTGTGCCTGCTTTTACAAACAAATTACCACACGATTAAAACAGGCCGAGCCTGTAAAAATAAAGTGGACGAGGGCTTTCGACTGGGTTCGACTACGCTCAGCCACCGAGGCTCAGCCACCGACGTCCACCAACCGAGACTCAGCGACCACTGTCTCATCCAAACATTCAGTTTTGATTCTGATTTCTTTAATAAGATTAAAAGTTCTCTATTTTTGCCAGGACGTGGGAAAGAAGCAATTCAAGCTGCTTTTTTGCTTTGCGATAATGAGCCTATGAAAAAAATCATTTTTGTTGTCTTTGCCTGCCTGTTCTGCTCTGGCTTACAACGGTTGAGTGCACAAATTACCTCCGACACGTTGGCTCCGCCTGCTCCGCGTGGTATTGTGTTCGCACAAGTATTTGCCGACTTTAAATACAATCTCAAAGAGACCAATGAGCCACGCGCTGCTTTCCGTTTCAACCAGGGAATCCTTGGCTACAAGCATGATCTCAATGAAAAGGTGAGTGGCAAAATAATGCTCGATGTAACGCGCACTACCCATTTCACCCATCTGCCCGATTCACTTGGCGTGGAATATTTTGAAGGCAGCAAATACACGGCTTATCTGAAAATGGCTGAGATAAAATGGCAGATGAGCCCGCGTCTTACGCTTCGTTTCGGCCAGTTGCTCACCACGCAGTACCTCACGGTGCAGGATGTTTTCTGGGGTTTCAGGTATGTGGATGTGACGGTGCAGGAAAAGTTCAGGATGGGTGTGCCGGCTGACTTTGGCGCACAACTCGACGTGAAGGCACACCAAAATGTGCTCGTTCAACTATCGGTAACCAATGGCGAAGGCCCTTTCAGATATCAGGATCAGCAGGGAAAGATGCTCTATGCGGCCAATGTGCAGGCCACACCGGTGGAAGGGTTGATTTTGAAACTTTATGTGGATTTTGCTCCAGCGCCTTCTGATGTGCTGAGCGATAAATCGGTGATCAACTTTTTCTCAGGCTATCGCCAAAAGCAATTTATGCTTGGCGCTGAATATGCGCATATCAGTAATGCCGATTATTCAACTGAAAACGTAGATGCCTTTTCGGTGTTTGGATCGGTGGGAGTAGCGCCTCAAATCAAACTTTTAGCCCGATGGGATCGGTATTATTCGGCAGCTAAAATTACTGTCGATTATTTGTTGGGCGGAATCCAATATGAACCTGTGCAACATTTCACTATCGCCATCAACGGCAGGTATTATTCTGCCGAAGAGCAAACCATGCTATTGGCAAGTTTTGGGTTGAAATTTTAATTAACAAAATTCCCGAAATACCTACTATTTTTGACAAAACATTTTCAATTAGAAACCTTTAATAATATGAGAGCATTCACGATTATTTTATCATTATCCTTGATTCTTGCCTTCTTTCTTTTTTCATGTAATAAAGATTCGGAAACTGAGAAAGAACCGGAGACCATGCATTTTTCAGGCCTGACAGCCACCGACATACAAGGTCAGCTTATGGGCTACTTTGGTGAAGATGGTTTTGATGCAGAAGACTGGAAATATGATTCGGTATGGACAGCCAAAGAATTGGAAACTGTTTCTTTTGATGATAGTATCACATTAGAAGGCACTTACATGGATTTTGATGGTGAAATTCCATATTGCCGACGCAATACATGTGTGGTTGCTTACCCGAATCCCACTTCCCAGGTTATTGCTTTCTACTTTCGATTCTCAGGCATTGCAAAAGTAAAAGGATGTATCGTTGATAGCACGCTAAAGCCTCTTGCCACCTTTTCTGCCAAAGATAGTATTGTACAGTTTCATTTCATTTTGGGTCAATATCCTGGTTATGAAAATAAATTCGAACCAGGGATTTTATACCGGCTTTATTATTCTTGTTCCACAAAGGATAGCCTTAATTTTCACAAAGGTCATGGCGATATTATGTGGTGTGATGAGCCATATCCAATTTCTGAATGTTTGAAATTCATTCCATGAGCCATACTTTTCCGCCCGTCCTAATTTAAAATAGGACACTCCCCGGAGCATAAAAAATTCACGCAACAACTACACTTCTCTATTTTGTGAATAAATGAGGAAGATGTTTTTTATTAATGAAACCGCGAAACCGGTATGATTTCTACATTTTGCGTAAGCAACATCTTCTGCGCTTTGTCGAGGTCTTCGGCAAAGCCTAACAAGAAACCGCCACCACCCGAACCGCACAATTTGAGATAATAGGTTCCTGTATCCATGCCTTTTTTCCATACATCTACAAAGGCTTCCGGAACCATGGGTTTGAGGTGCGATAGGAGGAAATGTGACAGCGACTTCAGGTTTTTGAAAAACTCACGGATGTCGCCATTGAGGATGGCTTCGATGCTTTTGTTAGTCAGCGGTATCATCTCATCCTTCACCAGCTTCATAAAAGCCTCTTGTTTGCATTTATCAAAAAACAAACTTACCAGTGGACCCGTCTTGCCCGATTTGCCGGTATTGATAAGAAAGATGCCTCCATTTGTGGAGAAGTCGCGGGGGATGCCCACTGGCTCAATGTGGTGGTTAGGTTTGATGAGTAAAGGGTTACGCACGTATGAGTTGAGCGGATCCATGCCGGAACTCACCCCGTGAAAAAATGATTCCATTCTGGCAAAGATCTTCTTGAGCTGCGCAAATTCTTCGCTGTTAAGTCGGTTGGAGTGCCTGATGCGTTGCGTCGCGTAACGCTCGTAAATAGCTGCCACCAAAGCTCCCGAACTTCCCACGCCATAGCCCTGCGGTATCGACGATTCGAAATACAAGCCGGCATCTACATCCGCGGTCAGCGCTTCCAGATTGAGGTTTACCATGAGTTCGCCTTTGTCGTGCATGTTTTGCAGCCAAACCAAAAACTCACGCAGCGAACGGTTGGACGCTTCCGCGAAAGTGAGATTGGTGTATTTATCTTCATTAATAAAACTCAGCTCTCCCTTGAAATGTGTGTATGGCACCGTGAGCGCCATCGAGTCGCACATGATGCTGTACTCGCCAAAGAGGAGAATTTTTGCGTAGAAAACGCCTTCTTTTATAATCATTTGCGGGATATCCTTTCCGGGCCGCTGCCCATTTTGTCGTTGATTAGCGTGCTATCCACACACCATTTTAAAAGTTCATGATTGATGAAATCCTGTACCTGTGTTTCGTATTGTTGCGGATAAAGCACATGCACATTGGGCCCGGCGTCGAGCGTGAAACTAACCGGCACGCCACTTTCAGAGCGATAGCTGCGGACGGCGTTGATAATGTTAAGCGTGTTGGGTTCCATCAAAACAAATCCCGGCATCGACGACATCATCATGCCATGAAGCGTAAAAGCTTCCTGTTCGGTGATATTGATGAATGTTTCGAGATCGCCGGACGAAAATGCTTCCAGCAGTTTTTCCATATTATTCGCCGCCTGCGCATAACGCGCGGCAGCAAATGGGTGTTGTATCATCAATTTGTGTCCCTGGCGGCTCGACACTTTTTTCTCGCCACGATTTACGATAAGTATCGAATCACGATAATTTTTAAAAACGGGATGAACGCCTTCCTCAATCGGAGTGGCGTATAGGTCAGAAGATTTAGGCAGGGTTTTAATCTTGCCCCAACTCACCAATCCGCCGTAAACGCTTCGTGCAGCACTTCCGGATCCGATGCGTGCGAAATAGGAGGCTTTTTCGTAAAACTTAATTTTGTCGGAATCGGGCACGTTGCTTATAACCTGCTCCATGTCGCAGAGGCATAGAGCCAGCGAACTCATGGCTGAGGCCGATGAAGCAATTCCGGCAGAATGTGGGAAAGTGTTGACGGTATTAATTTCGTAATCAAAAAACTTTAAAAAAGGAATCTGTTCCTGCAAAATATTAAAATAGGCCTTCACCTTTTCGCTAAACTGCTGGTTGATTTTCCCGTTGAACATTAGTTCCACTTTAAAATGATCAGGATCGCTGGTGGGAGCAAAAGCCAAGGTGGTTCGTGTCACCGATTCGCTGAGCGTAAAACTCACCGACGGGTTAGCCGGCAGTTGAAAACCCTTCTTCCCCCAATATTTTATCAGCGCAATGTTGCTCGGGCTTTGCCAGGAAACCGCTCCCGATCGCTGGTCATATTTTCTTTTTTTAAAATAATTCATTTTTTTCAGTACAGTCTTTTTTCAATAACGTCATTCAGGGGCACCATTTGCCGAAAGGCAAATAGGGTAGTCAATCCTTTATTTTTCAAATAGTTTTTCAATTCCTCAAGGCTTTGTTGCCAGGTAACCATCACAAAGTCGCCACCCCAGGCACCCAGCCATTTTACGGCTCCCGGAAAGCCTGGAAGCAATGATTCTGCGGCTGAGGGCATCCGTAACACACGCGACATCATTTGATTGTGTTCATCAATGATTTCTTCAAATTCTTCGCAGCTTGCCGACTGTGCCATTGCTTTTGATAAACGGCTGGCGTGTTCAATTTCTGCCGATGATGCCTCAATAGTTGAACGATGATGCAGCACGCTCTTTTCCGACTGCTGCTTACGACCCGAATAAACAAAGAATATCCGATCGGCAAAAGAAGGGTAAAAATCCACCGGTTCCATCATTGGAGTTTTTTCAGGTGAAAGCGTATAAAACAGTGGTGCTTCAGCATTGGCACACGCAATGTCATAACCGGAGCCATTGCTTATCGCAAAATGTAGGGCAAAAGGATCCATATCGAACCAGCGGGCAACATTGCTAATCAGTGTGCTACTGCTACCAAGGCCCCACTCGGGACGAAACCCAAGCGTTGTTTCAACTTTATAATTTTGATCAATATTTAAAATTAGCGAATGCAATCGGCGGGCTTCATTCAAAAGTTTTTCGAGGTAGGCAGCCTTATCAGCGTCGCTGTGCAGGATTACTTTTTGACTTTTAATATCATAAACTGCTTCAAACCAAACCCTCTCCTGATCGCTGGCAGTCCAATAAATTTTTCCTTCCGGGCTTTGTGGGATGCTCGTTACCTGTAAATCCTGTCCCATTTTCAATGGAATTGCAAGAGCTGTAGCTCCTTTAAGGACGAGGTATTCGGCAGTAAGCAAAAATTTGCCGTGAGCAGAAAAGATTTTGGTTTCGGTCATTAAAATTTCTCGATTTTCTCTTCTTTTCTCAACCCAATGATAAACTTTCTGACAGCAGTATATGATACTTTGTGGTTGACAAAATGGGCGTTGGCGAGTTTTCTTTCGCGTTCCGACATTTCTATGCTATTGAGGATATTCATCAGGTGCATCTTCATGTGGCCCACTTGAATTCCTTTGGTTACCAGCGATTTTATGGCGCCGAAATTATTTGCAAGACCCACAGAAGCTGCAATCATCATAAGTTGTGAAGCAGTGGGGTTGTGAAGCAGCCGCAACGAAAAGTTGGCCATGGGATGAAGCGCGGTGAGGCCGCCCACGGTTCCTAATGACAGGGGAACGGTGAGACTGTAATGAAATTTACCGTTGGCAATATTAATGTCGGTGAGTGAACGGTACTGCCCGGAGCGTGCAGCAAAAGCATGCCCGCCAGCCTCGATGGCTCTGAAGTCGTTGCCTGACGCCAGGGCCACAGCATCTATCCCGTTGAAGATTCCTTTGTTGTGGGTCACAGCCCGATGCACATCGATTTGTGCAATCTGCACTGCTTTCTCAAATTTCCAGGCAAAATCTGCCGGATCGTCGATGTCGGAATTGCGCAAACAGTCGATGTCGCACTCAACTTCAGTTTTCACCACGCATTCAGGCGTATAGTTGCTTAATATCGACATAATAATCCGGCAATCTTTCTCGTCACCCTGATAAAGTTCGTTTTCGATAAAATGATTTTTAAGAATAGAAGCAAATTCCTCAAGCACCGAATTGATAAAGTTGGCGCCCATGGCATCCACCGTTTCAAAAGAAGCTTTGATTTGGTAGTAGTTTTCGAGTTCGCCAGTTTTGTCTACCAGCTCAATGCTGCTGATGCCGCCGCCACGATCTTCCATGCTTTCGGTGAGGTGCCGTGTGCCCAGCAACATCTCCTGGCGAAGCTGCGGAAACAAAGCATGCAGTTTTTTCACGTCGCCACTCCAGATAAAATGTACCTGCCCGATTTTGGTGGTCGAGAGTACCTGCGCGTGGAAACCTCCTTTCTCTGCCCAGAATTTGGCACTGTTTGAGGCGGCAGCTACCACCGAGCTTTCCTCGATGACCATCGGGACCAGATAATGAAATCCGTTGATGTTTACATTGGGAACCACACCCATCGGAAAGAAAAAGTTTGTGATGGTGTTCTCGCTGAATTCATCAAAAAGCTTTTGCAATGCGGCATCATCATGCCAGTAGCTTTTTAGCTCATCAATGATTAGGTCAGGGTTATCGAAACGGCTGGCAATAAGCTCCAGCTTAGCTTGCTTGTTATATTTTGAAAATCCGTGTATGATCTGTTTTGAACTCATCTCGAATAATTTTCGGCAAAAATAGCTTTTTGTAATTTGTTATTCATTCAGCATGCTGTTGCGCATACTTCCCTAATAAATCTGCCAAATAACAAGCAATGGAATTAATTGTTTAATGAATTCATTGTTTTATTAAACAATTCATGACATTTTTAATTAAAAAGGTTTTTATTAACAACCAGAAAGAATACCCGGGTCAATTCTGCGTAGCGCTTCCTTGCGGCTTAGTGGCTTTAGCTGGTGTGAATTCGCAAATTTTATCACAGCCATGGGATTAGTTTTAGAATATTCGCGAAGTGCCCAGCCGATGGCTTTTCTGATGAAGAACTCATCGCTGCCAGAGAGGCGTTCAATCAGATCGAAGAGCAACTCAGTGTCGGTATCGTGTTTGTATTTGAGCTGAAAAATTAGCGCGGTGCGTTGCAGCCAGATGTTTTGCGAGGCCATCCAGCTTTCAATAGCTGAAGTTTTTAATGTTGGAAATCTTTGTAGATGCGTTCCCACCAGATTAGCTGCAATAAAATCAATTGTATCCCACCACGATTTTTGCGTGATCATAAATTCCAGCAGCCCAAGATGACTGGCTCCGAACTCTTTCTTCATTTTATCCAATAACTGCATGCCGGCATACTGAAACTCCCTTTCCGGCTGATCCCAAAGCTCACGAATAATTTCACCGAGGCTTTCAGGTGGCGGCATACCGTGTTCAGCCAAAAAATGACGCATGACCTTTTGCAGTAGTGGCGATGGAAGCCCGGCAAATTCAAATTTGCTGCGCATGTATTTTTTTTGCTTTTCAGCAATGCTGGCATCACCGGCTGGTTGCAGCAAAGCGCGCAGCGATTCGATGTAGGGATTCAAACTTCTGGTGGATATTAAAACAGCAGCCTTAATTGACGATAAGTTTGTGATTTTCAATTTCACGGCCATTGTGATCCAGGAACTTCAGAATGTAGCTTCCCCGAACCAACTGGCGCGTGTCGTATTGCAAATTGTTGAGCCGTTGATAATTCTGGATGGTATCGGTAAGGTGTCCATTGGTATCGAAAACTTCCACCGTGGTAGCATTGCGTTTTCCGAGGGTGATGAAAATAATATCATCAGCGGGATTGGGGAAAATAGAGATTTCGGTTTTCTGATCCTCGATAATTTGCTCTTCCATGCCGACATAAAGATCGTCCCAGGCGGCAAGGGTATATTCTCCGGGCAGCAGCACGGGCAGGTCAAAATAGCCAATATTGGTCGAGCCGGTTTTTTCGGCAAATACTGGCTGCCAATCGGCAGCGCGGTTAGCGCGGTACATCACACCAATGGAATCGTTCGGGTCGCTCATCAATTCGCCATCCAGATGGTTAAATTTGTTGTACATAAAACTGCCATTCAATTGGGTGCCTTCGGCGGCCACGGCATCAATGCGCCAGTGGTGTGCATTGGAGAGTGTGATTCCATTGATGGGATTTTTGGGATCATCGGGCGCCACCCAGCGGTGGGTCATGCGTATAAAAGCAGTGTCGCCGGGCGCTATTTCGGTTATTCCTATTTTACAAAACAAATCTGAATGGCTCTGTGAGAAAGGCGCGCTGGCGGTTAGCGATTTGTCGGTGGTAGCGTCAGCAACTTTATCGTAAAAATCGGCCAGAACCGTTTTTGGTAAAATTGGGATGGTAAAAGTTTGCTGACCGGTTTCGCCCGAAAACTCCATCAGGCGTGTTTCCATCAGGCGCTGGGCATCCACGAAAGTGACCTCTACCCGCACCGAATTACCCAACGAACCGGGGCCGCGGTGTTTCTGCTTTGAGAAAACTGTCACTTCCCAATTATTGCCGGCAGGCACTACCTGAAATGAATCGACAGAATATTCCGGAAAACCGGGACCAAAAACCCAGGTATCGAAAAAGTCGGTTAAATCCATGCCACTGCTTGCCGACAGGACGTCGCGCAGCTCCCACGAATCGATATCGTTATAGGCGTAGGTTTCAAGGTAATCCTGAACGGCCGGGAAAAACAAGCTGTCGCCCATGTAGTTGCGCAGCGTATGTACCACAAGTCCGCCTTTTTGATAAACCGTGGTTCCGTAAGTTAGCGCCGAAGGAATTCCGTAAAGTGCCAGAAATCCGCCATCGTCGATGTGTGCAGTTTGCAACACATCTTTGTGGCGTGCAAACATGTCGGAACGATAGGCTGCAGGACCATAAAGCGCTTCGCGGTACATCGATTCACAAAACGTCGCCCAGCCCTCGTTGATCCACATATCTTCGGCAGAGGCGCACGTTACCAGATCGCCAAACCAATGATGCGAAAGCTCGTGCGCCATCAGCGATTCGTAGCTGAGGTTGCCAGTAACACAAAAATGTGGAAAGGCAATACTGGTGGCATGTTCCATGGCTCCGATTGCCGTGCCTACATAGCCCACACGCTCCCAACGGTAAGGTCCAAAATAACTTTCGTATGCGCCGAGCACCTGCAACAAAGTCGAAAAAGTGCCGGCTACCTTTACGGAGTCGTTTGGCCTTACGTAAATTTCTACGGGGATATCATTGCCACTCATTGAGTTGAACGTGTACGCAACTTTACTGTAAGGGCCGGTGGCTATCGATGCCAGATAGGTTGGAATGGCGGTGCTGAGGTTCCAATGAAAAGTATGCGTGCCATTTCCATTGTCGGCGACACCAAGCAGCAGGCCGCCGGCAATAGCCTTTTGATTATTAGGAACGGTAGCAAAAACTTCGTAGGTAGCACGGTCGTGAAAATCGTCGATACACGGAAACCAGGCTTTGCCCAGGTTGTGTGGGTCGGTGGAAATACCCACGCCCAGATTAAAGGAATAGGCTCCGTCAAAATGATATCCGCCCCAACTGCTGTAAAAAGGCGCGCCATGATAATGCACTTCAACCAATGCCTGTCCGCCGCTCTGCATCGGCTGTGTAAGCGGAATGGTAAGAAAATCGGCGACATGCGTGAAGTTGGTCACGGGGATGTTATTTACCAGCACCTGATCCACGGTTAGGCTGCGCAGCTCCAGCACAATCGTTTGCAGATTGTCCACTTTGCTTTGTAACGTTACGATTGTTCGTGCGTCAATAGTTTTTGCCGAAGTGTTGATTTCATCAAGATAAATGGTATAATGAAGTGCATCGAGGGTGTCGCTTAGCAGCAACGTTTGATTTGGCTGGAGGAGCGTTTCCGATTGAGCGGAAGTAATTCCCGGGAAACCGGCCAAAAGTATTATTACAATAAAAATAATCGGGATAAGGTGTTTCATGATTTTGTCTTTTATAAAGAACGGTAAAAATATAATTTTAAAGCCGAAAAGGAGAGCATACAAATCAAAAAAGCTACTTTCGCGTTTTATCAATTTGTCCGCTCGCTGGTGAAACGGATGTGTAAACCTGCAAGCAAAAGATTTACAGATTAAAACAACAAAAATATCTTATTTGCTCATTACAAAGCACTTGGTGGCGTGGCATATTTTTAGATCAGGATACCGCTATCAAATCACAATAGAGTTAGAAATATTTTGATAAACGTCATTACAAAAAGAATTTTGAGACGATGAAAAAACACTTTCTTCCATTGCTAATTTTATTCGTTGCTTTTTTAATGCAAAGCTCTCTGCAGGCTCAAAGCCGTGTTTGGACGCTTGAAAACTGCATTGAGTACGCATTAAAAAATAATATTCAGATCAAGCAAAGCGAACTCAACATCGAATCAAGCAGCGTGTTGTTGCTCGAGAGTAAGCTGAGCCTCTTGCCCAGCCTCAATTCGAGCGTAAGCTACAGCTACAACTGGGGCCGATACCTGGACCAGTCGCTCAACCTTTATGTAGATCGCGAAACGCGCCAGGGGAATCTTGGCCTCAACGCTAATTTGTTGCTCTTTGCCGGATTGCAAAAACAAAATACGCTGAAGAAACAAAAAATCGAATTTTTGGCCAGCAAGCACGCCACCGATAAAATGAAGGATGATATTTCGCTGATGCTTACGCAGGCATACCTTTCTATACTTTTCAACCGTGAACTGCTGAAAGTTGCACGCGAACAGGTGGTCATTTCGGATTCCCAGATAGCCCGCACCGAAAAGCTCGTGGCGGCCGGCACACTGGCACGCGGGAGCCTGCTCGAGATACAGGCGCAAAATGCCAGCGAGCAGCTTTCGGTGATCAACTATGAAAACTCTCTGGATTTGGCTTATCTCGATTTGCTACAGATACTTGATTTGCCCGGCGACACTGACTTTGAGATTTCGGTGCCAGTGATCGACATCGAAATTACCGGTGAATTACCCGAGCTGGCCACTGTTTATACCCTTGCTTCGGAGCGGTTGCCGCAAGTTAAGAAAGCAGAGCTCGACGTGGAAAGTGCCTACAGAGATGTGGCTATTGCCAAAGGAAGGTTGAGCCCGAGCCTGAGTCTGGTGTCGGGATGGGGAACCAACTATTCGAGTAACTTCCCTGATCTTGATACGGCTTCCGCTAACTTTCTTCAGGTAATGGCTTTTGGCGATCAGATTCGTAACAACCAATCGCGTTACCTGGGGCTTAACCTCAGCATCCCGATTTTCAATGGATATCAGGCTTCGTCTAACGTGAGTCTGGCAAAGATTGGCGCTACCAATGCCGAATATAATTATCAGCTAACGCTCAATACGCTTCGCAAAAGTATCGAACAAGCCCATAGCGATGCAAGGGCTGCCTACAAAAGCTACATTGCTACCAAACAATCGGTCACCTCATTTCAGGAGTCGTTTCGGTACACTGAGCAGAAATTTAATGTAGGATTGTCCAATTCGCTGGATTATAACATTGCCAAAACGCAGCTTGCCACCGCTGAGTCGGAGCTGATTCGTGCCCGTTACGATTATATTTTTAAAGAGAAAATTTTGGATTTTTACATGGGATTACCGCTCACACTGTCGCAATAACCGATCGTGATCGTGGTGAGGAGAATCAGTTTTTAACAAAAGAATTTCTATATTTTTGAGCCGTCAAAATTTACACCCACATATTATCAAATGAAAAAAAAGACGCTGATCATTGTTGTAATAGCTGCTGTTGCAATCCTTGTTGTTCTTGCTGTATTAAAAAATAAAGGTGCCATTGGCGGAAAAGCAGGAGTGAAAGTTACCACAGAAAAAGTGGAGCGGCGCACCATCATAGAAACTGTTTCGGCCAACGGCAAAATACAACCGGAGAAGGAAGTCAAAATAACGCCCTATATTTCGGGTGAGGTTATAGAATTAAATGTGCGCGAAGGCGACGAAGTGCGTGAAGGCGACCTGCTGGCCAAAATTGACCCGGAAATTTATCGCAGCACCTACGAACGCAGCGAAGCCGGACTTCAGTCGCAGCGTGCTGCTTTGGCTAATTCCAGAGCACGGCAGGTACAATCGGAAGCACAGTTTACAAATTCACAGCTATCATACGACAGAAGCAAGACGTTGTGGGATGAGAAAGTAATCTCTGATTCAGAATACGAAACAGCCCGATCACAATTTGAGGTGGCCAAAGCCGAAGTTCAAGCTGCCAAAGAAAATGTAAAATCTGCCGAATTTCAGGTAGCCAGCGCTGAAGCATCGCTGCGTGAAGCGCGTGAAAATCTTACTAAGACAGCCATTTATGCCCCGTCTGACGGTACCATTAGTAAACTGATTGTAGAAAAAGGCGAACGTGTTTCGGGCGCATCGCAGTTTTCGGCAGGTACCGAGTTGATGCGTATTGCCAACCTCAACAGCATGGAAGCTGTGGTGCAGGTGAACGAAAACGACATCGTCCGCGTACATCTCAGCGACACCGCACTGATAGAAGTTGACGCGTACCTCAATCGGAAATTTAAAGGTCTCGTTACCGAAATAGCCACCTCTGCTGACGTTACAGGCGTAAGCGCCGATCAGGTCACCAATTTCCAGGTGAAGATAAGGTTGCTAAAAGCCTCTTACGAAGATCTCATCCCCGAAGATAATCCGATGTATTCGCCTTTCCGGCCGGGAATGTCCACCACCGTTGATATACAAACCAAGCGCGAAAGTAATGTGCTCACCGTACCGATCCAGGCAGTTACTACCCGCGCCGATACCACGGGCAAAACAGTTAGCCACCGGCAGGAAGCCAAAACACAGAATAGTGATGGTGAAGTAAAACCCGTAATTGCGAAATCGGGTGATGAGAAAATAACTGAATATGTTTTTCTGGTTGAAGATGGTAAAACACGCATGGTTGCTGTCAAATCAGGGATTCAAGATAATACTTACATCCAGATTACAGAAGGCCTGGAAGAAGGTCAGGAAGTGATCACGGGTCCTTATCGTGCCGTGTCGCGCACGCTCGAAAACCGACAAGCCGTTGAGGTGGTAAGTAAAGATAAGGTGTACGCGGATGAAAAATAAAGCCAAAATCTGAACGGCGGATAAGCCTGCTGCAAAACCTATTATTTTTTAATTTTCTCTTTCTATTGTGCAGCTTGAGTTTTTGCTCTGCTATAGATCTACAATCAGCCAACTTTAACAACACCTTTCATTCTCTAAAATTTCGAGGTTAGCCAATTCTATTCGCTGGCTTTTTGCCAAAGGAAATAATGATTTGTTGCATCATTTTTTGATCTTACATCAAAAACATTTTGGCAGGTCTGGTAGTTATTAATCAAAACTACCAAAAATGAAAACACAACTTTTCCATACTATTTTCTTTTTTTTGACCTTCTTAATATTTACACAAACCAACGCACAGCAAACCATGAAATACAAGCAACTGACACCTGAAGAATCGCGGGTGATATTGAATAAAGGAACCGAAATGCCCTTTACGGGTGAGTTTTATAAAAATACTGCCGAAGGCACCTATGTGTGCCGTCAGTGTGGCGCGGCACTTTATCGTTCACAGGACAAATTTGCGTCGGATTGCGGCTGGCCAAGTTTTGATGATGAGATCGATGGCGCCGTAAAACGCGTCCGCGACGCCGACGGACGCCGCACCGAAATCATTTGCGCCAACTGTGGCGGACATCTTGGACACGTCTTTATGGGCGAAAGATTGACAGCTAAAGATACGCGCCATTGTGTCAATTCCATTTCCATGGAATTTGTTCCGGCACAAAAAGCCGTTGAAAAAGGCGTAGCTTATTTTGCTTCCGGATGTTTCTGGGGCACTGAATACTA
Source organism: uncultured Lentimicrobiaceae bacterium (assembly GCA_964612515.1). Lineage (GTDB taxonomy): Bacteria > Bacteroidota > Bacteroidia > Bacteroidales > 4484-276 > SABY01. Next base: position 16,222 of record CAZTCX010000015.1, read on the forward strand.
CCTGGAAAAAGCCAAAGGTGTGAAGTCTGCCATCTCGGGTTATTCCGGTGGCCACGTCAAAAATCCTTCCTACGAACAAGTGTGCACGGGTCGCACCGGCCACGCGGAAACCGTAAAGGTTGAGTTTGACCCTTCCAAGATTTCATACGAAGAACTTGTAAAGCTATATTTTGAGACGCACGACTTTACGCAGGTAGGTGGTCAGGGTCCCGATATTGGTGATCAGTACCGTTCGGTGATTTTTTATACCGACGACCAGCAAAAGGAAACCGCTCAGAAACTCATCGACGCCCTAACTAAAAAGGGTTTTAAAGTTGCCACAAAACTTGAGAAATTCGTCGAGTTTTTCCCCGCCGAGAAATATCATCAGAATTATTACGACAACAAAGGAGGCACGCCCTATTGCCATTTTAAAAGAGAAGTTTTTTAAAGCTAACTAACATCCTAATCTTTGAGCAGTTCCAGGCGCAACATATTGAGTGCGGTAAGCGCTGCTTTTCGAATGTTGCGTTGGCGGTGCTCTCCAAAGAGGAATTTTTGAGAGGTTACACCTTGTGGCGTCGCGAGTGCGATCCAGGTGGTGCCAACGGGTTTTTCGTTGGTTCCGCCATCCGGGCCGGCAATCCCGGAAACCGCCAGAGCATAATCGGTATCGAATGATTTACGCATACCATCGGCCATCGCTTCGACCACCTGCTGGCTTACGGCGCCATATTCTTCTATCATTTTTTCGGGCACGTTCAATGACTGCGTTTTAATGCTATTTTGATACGCCACCACAGAACCTATATACCAGGCGGAACTTCCTGCAACGGAAGTGATGAGATGAGCCAGATAGCCACCCGTGCAACTTTCGGCGGTGGCAACAGTGCGGTGCTTTTTCAGCAGCAGCTTGCCCACCACAGCTTCCAAAGAATCTTCATCAAAACCAAAAACCAGATGAGGAATGATTTGTAATAATTTTTCAATTTGATTTTTGACCTTCGCGGAAAGCTCTTGTTTATTATCGCCGGTAGCTGTGAGGCGCAGCCTGACGATGCCGGGCTGCGGAAGATAGGCCAGTTTGATATTTGAGGGAAGCGCATCTTCCCAGGCTTCAATTTTTTCGGCCAAAGCCGACTCGCCGATGCCTTGCGTCAGGATGGTTCGGTGTAGGATAAAGGAACCTTCGAATCGCTTGAGCAGCCGGGGCAAAACTTCATTCAGCATCATCGGCTTCATCTCAAAAGGAACGCCAGGCATCGAAACGTAAATAATCCCGTCTTGCTCAAACCACATCCCTGGAGCCGTCCCGTTTAGATTTGGGATGACGGTGCACGATTGCGGAACATCGGCCTGATGGCGGTTGACTTCTGTCATGGGATAACCACGCTGGCTGAAAAGCTGTGCTATGTGGTCGTAAGTTGGCTGATGAAAAACCAGCGGTGTATCGAAATACGCACACAGGGTAGGTTTTGTAAGATCATCTTTTGTGGGACCCAGCCCGCCGGTTATGAGCACAACATTTGCGCGTTCAGCAGCCAGGGCAAGCGCCGAAAGGATATGGTCGCGATCGTCGCTTATGCTGGTGATCTGATGTACCTGCAAACCGACAAGGTTTAGCTGCTCTGCCATCCAGGCAGAGTTGGTGTCGATAACCTGACCAATCAGCAATTCGTCGCCTATCGTTATGATTTCTGCTTTCATTTCACTAATGTTTAATTTTTTTAAAGGTAAAGAATGGGGTTAACCATGAGCCACGGTATTTGCATGGATGCAGATTATTTGTCATGGCTTATTTCCGTAAAGCGATTTAATTAACTTTGTCCTTTTTTTTTCGCAAAAATAGGAAACTAAACGCTCTCAGAAGATTATTCGATCATGACAAAACCTAATCCCCGCATAGCCGAATCCGAATTGATCATCAATCCATCCGGAACCATTTATCATCTTAATATTCATCCCGAAGATGTGGCTGAAAATGTGATTCTCGTTGGCGACCCCGACCGGGTAGAAAAGATTTCGGCGCGGTTTGATAAGATTGTAAATCGTAGTCGTAACCGTGAAATGGTATGCCACACAGGTTTTTTTAATAATAAATTTCTAACGGTGCTTTCCACCGGCATGGGCACCGACAACATCGACATCGTGATTAATGAGCTGGATGCTTTGGTAAATGTTGACTTTGCTACGCGGACTATCAAGCCACAGCATACTTCACTCAACATTGTGCGATTGGGAACCAGTGGCGCTGTGCAATCCGACATCGCTGTTGATTCGTTTGCTGCTTCAACGCATGGCATCGGTCTCGATGGACTTCTCAAGTTTTACGACAGCCGCCATGTGACTGATCAGGATCTTTCGGATGCTTTTATTGAGCAAACAGGCTGGCATAAAGATTTGCCTTATCCCTATGCCGTGGAATGTTCGCCTTCACTTTTTGCAAAACTCGCCGGTGGCATGAATAGCGGCATCACAGCTACAGCGCCGGGATTTTATGGTCCACAGGGACGTGTTATCCGTATTCCACTTCAACATCCGCAGCTCATGGATAAAATGGCCGGATTGCGTTATAAAGGCCATCGGATTATTAATTTTGAAATGGAAACTTCAGCACTCTATGGCCTGAGCAAACTTCTCGGCCATCAGGCCTTAACGGTTTGTGCCATAATCGCCAACCGCGCCAACAGTACCTATTCCAAAGATTATCATAAAGCCATCAACAAATTGATAGATTTGGTGCTGGAGCGAATCACCAGCTAAAAGAAAGGCCACTCTGAACGAGCGGCCTTTTTTATTTTATGGATTTTCTATTAAGACGTATCGCTGGAAAATCAGCTATTTATCCCCTGCGCCTGAATGGCTGTGATCACCACCGTATTGACGATGTCTTTGACGAGACATCCGCGGCTGAGATCGTTCACGGGTTTGTTGAGGCCTTGCAGCACCGGGCCAATGGCAACGGCATTTGCAGCACGCTGAACGGCCTTATAAGTATTGTTGCCGGTGTTAAGATCGGGGAAGATAAAAACGGTGGCTTTGCCGGCCACGTCGCTGCCTGGCATTTTCTGTAAAGCTACGCTGGGTTCGATGGCAGCATCATATTGTATGGGGCCTGCAACCTTTAGATCAGGGCGCCGCTCACGGACAATGCGCGTGGCGTTGCGAACTTTTTCCACATCCTCGCCTTTGCCCGATTCGCCGGTAGAGTATGAGAGCATAGCTATGCGCGGTTCTATACCAAAGTTGCTGGCAGTTTCGGCGCTGCTGATGGCGATGTCGGCCAGCTGCTCGGCGTTCGGGTTGGGGTTTACGGCACAGTCGCCATAGACCAACACGCGGTCGTCGAAACACATCAGGAATGAGCTGCTGACGATAGAAACACCGGGTTTGGTTTTCACAAATTCAAAAGCGGGACGGATGGTGTGCTGCGTGGTATGTGCTGCTCCCGACACCATTCCATCGGCGTAGCCTTTGTGCACCATCATGGTTCCCAGATAGCTGACATCCTGCATCAGCTCGAAGGCTTGTTCTTTGCTAATGCCTTTGTGTTGGCGCAAGCGGTAATATTCGTCAGCATATTTCTGCGTCAGATCGTTGTCGAAAGGATCGATAATATTAACACCCTGAAGGCTTAATTGCAGCGCGTGTGCCTGCTTCATTATTTGCTCTTTGTTGCCAAGGAGCGTAATATCCACAACATTGCGTTTGAGAAGAATTTCGGTGGCGCGGAGGATGCGTTCATCTTCCGATTCAGGCAGTACGATATGTTTTCGGTCGGCGCGGGCACGCTCAAAAAGTTCATATTCGAACATGATGGGCGTGATCATGCGCGAGCGGGTGATGCGCAGGATTTGTCCAAGCACGTCCACATCTACATTGGCTTCGAAGTGGGTGAGCGCAGCCGTCAAACGGCGATCGTTTTCGGGCGTAAGAACAGGATGGATGGCTGCCACCCGCACTGCAGTTTCGTAAGTATCCGTATCTACACCATAAACCGTCATTGGCAATTGGCTTAATCCCTTCATCAGTCGCTGCATCTGCTCGCTGGGCTGTATGCCGCCAGTAAGCAGGATTCCGGAAATGCGTGGAAAATTATCGGCAAGCATGCTCATAAAAAGTCCTGCCAGTATATCGGTGCGATCGCCCGGCGTGATCACGAGCATTTGGTCGGTAGATAGTTCGAGTACTTTTTCCAGACCCATGGCTGCCACTTTAAAATCCATCACATCATGATTCAGATATTGGTCGGCTCCATAAATATGGCGGGCGCCAAGCGCTTCAACGACCTGCCGCATGGTGAGTTTTTGCAAAAGGCTCTTCTCAGGGACCACGAAGTTTATTTCGCCGGGCTTACCTTTTTTTGCAAAAATAGCTTTGATTTTCTCCACGTTTTTTTCGTCAACGCGGTTGATACAAGTGCCAATTTGGTCACACTTTTCCTGCGTCAATGTATCGCGGACGATATGAAGATTTTCACCAATCTCTACCGGCGACTTTCCGTGTCCGTTGATTACAGCCAGAATGGGCGCACCCAGATTGTTGGCAAACCGTGCATTAATGTCAAACTCGAAAGGCACGATGGTGCCTTTAAAATCCGTGCCTTCTATCAGAATGAAATCGCACTTCTTCTCCAGTTTTTTATATTTCTTAATAATGGTCGTGAAGAGTGTATCGAGATCGCCGGCCTGCATGAGTTCCAACGCCTCGCTGCTACTCATCCCCACCATTTCCTCATATTTAAAAGGTAGTTGATAGTGCGTGGCGATGAGTCGAAGGTGTGCATCTTGCTCGCTGTTGGCGTGGACCACAGGTCTGAAAAAACCGATCCGCTTCACATGACGTGATAGCAACTCCATGAAACCTAATGCGATGAGTGATTTTCCTGCGCCTGATTCGGCGGCAGCGATGTAAAGATTGTTAGACATACAATTAACAAAAAAGTGATACAATTTCTGACTGCAAAATAACGACGATTAATCGGATTGGCCTGTCCTGCCGGCTTTAAATTACTTTACGCTAACCTTACAATTGCAGGCAAAGAGTATTTTATTAGAAATTGACAAAATAAAATGGGAGGTATTTTTTAAATAATGTAGCTTTGCGTTTTGTTAACAATTATCAATGTTTTAATCCAAAATTTTTATTATGAAAAAAACTACTCTTCGAATCTTTGGAATCATCTTTTTCGTCACCGGGCTACTTTTCAGTCTTCAGGCGCAAGTACAGGATTTTGCCATCGATTTTAACCGGCAGGCTTCAGAGGTTCAGGTGGCTACTGACAACATGCAGCAGCTCGATGTTACCTTTACTTTAAAAGGTTTGAACACCCTGAATGTAGAAACCGAGCGTGGCGCTTTTAGCGAACTTTACCTTCCCGGCGCTTATTCCATTGGCACATTGGGAACTCCTAAATTGCCTGCATTTAAAAAGCTTATCGAAATACCTTTTGGCGCCGAAGTTTCGGTAAAAGTCAAGAGCTACTCCGTTACCGAATACAAATTGGCTGATTATGGTTTTTCAAGCCCCATCATGCCTCTGCAGCCGTCGTTGCGTAAAGATCAGGAAGCTTCGGACGTGCCTTTTGAATTCGACGCAAAGGTGTATCAAAACGACGATTTCATCAGTCCCGAGCTGGCATCGGTAGAAGTAATCGGCGTGTTACGCAGCTATCGGATTGCGCGCGTCACGGTAGCTCCTGTAAATTACAATCCTGTAAAAGGAATCATCCGTGTGTACAACGACATTGAGGTGGAAGTCACTTTTGATAAAGTTGATCAGGCCTTGACCGAATATGTGAAGACCTCAACTTACTCACCCTATTTTGACGTAGTTCACCAGAGCCTCATCAATACCTTGGGCGGCGGCGGTTATCCTACGCATCCCGATCTTACCAAATATCCGGTGAAATATCTTATCGTTGCTCCGCGCATGTTCGAAAATGAGCTACAATCTTTCATCGAGTGGAAAACTCAAAAAGGCTTTAAAGTGGTCGTAGCTTACACCGACGTCATTGGAACCACCTACTCTGCTATCCAAACCTGGATTCATGCACAATACAATGCCGGAACGCCTACCGACCCGGCTCCAAGTTTTGTCCTGCTCGTTGGCGACACTCCGCAATTGCCTTCTACCATGGGTTCGTCTTCCAGCAAAATGACTGACTTGTACTATGCCAGCGTTGACGGCGACTATTTCCCGGAGATGTATTACGGGAGATTTTCTGCCACTAATTCGGTGCAGTTGCTTACGCAAATTGCTAAAACGCTTTATTACGAAAAGTATGAATTTACCGATCCGGGATATCTCAATAACATTACCCTCATCGCTGGCGCTGATGGCACCTGGAACCCACGGATTGGCCAGGCTACTGTTGCCTATGGTACCGGAAACTATTTTAACGCTGCCCATGGTTTTGTAAATGTCAATGCTTTCCCCACCAGCCCCTACACTGGTTGTTACAGCCCTGAAAAGATTGCTGTTGCGATGATCAATTACACCGCACACTGCAGTGAGACTTCATGGGGCGATCCCAGCTTATCGCAAAGCGCAGTAAATGCTTTTGTTAATAATGGGAAATATCCTGTAGCCGTCGGCAACTGCTGTCTGGCAGCCGACTTCGGTTATTCAGAATGTATGGGCGAAACCTGGCAACGCGGCGTTAACAAAGGCTCGGTAGCTTACATCGGCTCTTCGCCCAGCAGCTACTGGTTTGAAGATTTCTATTGGTCGGTCGGTGCTTTCCCACTCCAGGGAAATAACAACGGCTATGTTCCGACTTTTGCCGAAACCACCTGGGGATCGTACGATGCTCCTTTCAATGGTGATTATGTAACTACCGGAGGAACCGTTTTGGTGGGTAACCTTGCCGTTACCGAAGTTCATGTTCAGGGTTATCCCAGCCACAGCAGCCCCCTTTATTACTGGCAGGCCTATAACGTGTTGGGCGATCCCTCATTGGTTCCTTTTTATACCGAAGGCACAGTAAACAGCGTGTCGCACATGGCCATTGTTCCCATCGGTCTCCCGACCTATGAAGTTACTGCAGCGCCCGGTTCTTATGTAGGCATTTCTAAAGATGGCGTATTGCATGGCTCCGCATTGGTTGGCGCAACCGGCATCGTGCAGGTTCCACTAAATCCTCCGGTACTTTCCGGTGGTAACGTTGATATTGTGGTTACCAAACCGCAATATAAACCATACATGGTGCAGGTTCCCGCCGCAGCACTTGAAGGCCCGTATGTAGTTTTTGATAATTTGACCATCAACGATCCGACCGGTAACAACAATGGCCTGCTCGACTATGGCGAAAGTGTTACCTTGAACACAACTTTGAAAAACGTGGGTATAGCTGCTGCAAACAATGTCACTGTTACCATGACCACCACCGATCCATACATTACAATCATCAACGGAAGTGCAACTTTTGGAAACATCGCCGCCGGCGCTACCAAAACTATCAACAACGCTTTTGCGATCCAGGCCTCCAACAACATCCCCGACGGACACAATGTAAGCCTGAAACTTAGCGCCACCAATGGTACGGTGGTTTGGGATAGTTACGCGACTGTGGTGGCACATGCTCCCAAGCTGAAATTCTCGAGTTACGTAATCAATGATGCCGGCGGCAACAACAATGGCTTCCTTGATCCGGGCGAAACAGCTTCGATGGTGGTGACCATCGAAAATGCCGGTTCCTCAAATGCTTCTTCTGTGATGGCGCAGCTCACCAGCACCGATCTTTACGTTTCTGTGCTTACTTCAGCGCCGCAGTCACTTGGCAACTTAGCTCCCGGTATTACCGGTACAGCTACCTATACGGTTCATGCTGCTGCCAACACTCCTTTTGGCCATACCTCTGAGCTGAACCTTAACATGACCGCCGCCCTGGGTATCAGCCAGCAGGATGTTCTTACGATAGAATTTTCTGATTATTGCGAAGCTTCAACTACCTATCAGGACGAATATATTTCAAAAGTTGTGTTCGGCGATATCAGCAACAGCAGCGGATGGCAAGGTGGCGTAGCCAATTACACCGACCTAACTACGACGCTTGAACCCGGTGTTCCGATACCCATTGCTATCACCAACGGAAATGCCTGGAGCAGCGATAAAGTAACGGTATGGATCGACTGGAACCTCGACAAAGATTTGGGCAATAACCCTAACGAAAAATTTGTGCTGACAAGCAATGGAGGCGGAGCAACCTTTACCGGAAACATTGTAGCTCCAGTAGGGCAGCAATCCGGCCAGTACCGTATGCGCATCCGCATGACCTACAGCTCCGACCCGCAGCCTTGCGGCAACTCAAGCTATGGCGAAGTAGAGGATTATACCGTTTTGATAGGTGCACCCATGTATTTTGAGCCCCCACAAAATGTTTCAGGCACAGTAACCGGAAGCAATGTTTCATTGACTTGGGAAGCTCCAGTTCCAATGACTTCAGTCGTAATCGGCTACCATATTTACATGGACAACCAGATGATCGCAACAAATCAACCCGGGATGACCTATGTTCATAACAATTGCCCGGCCGGTAGCCACTGGTTCTCAGTGTCAGCCGTTTATCCTGAAGGTGAATCGGAAATTGCACAGCCAGTGCATATTGAAGTAGGAGCCATTCAAGGTAAATTGCAGGGATTCATTCGTGATGCAGCCACCAACCTCGTGATAAATGATGCATGGATAACTACCGTCAATGGCGATTACGGCGCGGTTTCCTATGGTACGCCGTTCGGACATTATTACACGCTCCACCTGATGGGCGGCACCTACAACGTTATCTGCAACGCCATCGGATACCAGTCAGTTACAACCAACGGAATTACCATCGAAAATGGCGGTACCACCACGGTGAACTTCTACCTGATCGCTGCCGATAATTATGAAGAAGGAACCACAACCGGCATTGGCAAAACCGACAACGAAGGGTTGAGCATTTATCCCAATCCGGCTTCAACGGTTCTCAACATCAATATCACAAACTCCTCTACATCGTTGCGTTACACATTGCTCAACTATCAGGGTAGCACTGTTCACAGTGATGTAATTGATAATCCCTCGGGATTTGCAACACAGCAACTCGACGTTTCCACCTATGCTGCTGGTATTTATTACCTGCGCATCGAAACCGATCAAAACGTGATCATTCGGAAAGTGGTGATTAAATAATTTCGATTTTTTTTTCATGATGTGCCCCGGTGTCCTTTTGGATGTCGGGGTTTTTTTTGTGAAGAAAGTAGTGGGGTGGGCTGTTAGGTGGGCATACACTGGATTCGCAAATCAGAACGTCAGGTTGTGAAGAAGTTTTGAAATAAAACATTAAATAGTTTTAAATTAAAGTAATTTTGTCTTTTGTAAACTTGCTTTAAAACAAATTAACAATTCAAATTTAAATTCTTATTATGAAAAGTTTTACAACTCGCATCCTGGTAGTTATTTTTTTTGCTGCCGGATTGCTCTTTAGCCTTCATGTGCAGGCACAGAACTTTGCCATCGATTTTAACCGACAGGCTTCTGAGGTACAGGTTGCCACTGATAACATGCAGCAGCTCGAGGCTACTTTCACTTTAAAAGGCCTCAGCAACCTCAATGTAGAGACCGATCGCGGTACATTTACGGAGCTTTATCTTCCGGGTGCTTATGCTACCGGAACGTTGGGAACGCCAAAATTGCCGGCTTTTAAAAAACTTATCGAGATACCTTTTGGCGCCGAAGTTTCGGTAAAAGTTAAAAGTTTCTCGGTGACCGAATACCAATTGGCCGATTATGGTCTTACCAGCCCCATCATGCCGGTGCAGCCGTCGCTGCGTAAGGATCAGGAGGTTTCGGATGTGCCTTTTGAATTCGATGAAAAGATTTATCAGAAGGATCATTTTATCAGCCCCGAGCTGGCATCGGTAGAAGTGCTTGGCGTGTTGCGCGGCTATCGCATTGCCCGCGTTACGGTGGCTCCCGTGAGCTACAATCCTGTAAAAGGAATCATCCGTGTATACAACGACGTGGAAGTGGAAGTTACTTTTGAAAACGTTGATCAGGCTTTGACGGAATATGTTAAAACCTCCACTTACTCGCCGTATTTTGATGTGGTTCACCAGAGCCTCATGAATACCCTTGGCGGTGGTGGTTATCCCGCACATCCCGATCTTACCAAATATCCGGTGAAATATCTAATCGTTGCTCCGCGTATGTTCGAGAACGATCTGCAAACTTTCATCGAATGGAAAACCATGAAGGGTTTCGAAGTGATCGTAGGTTACACCGACGTTATCGGAACTACCTATTCGGCCATTCAAACCTGGGTTCATGCCCAATACAATGCAGGAACGCCTACCGATCCGGCACCGAGTTTTGTTTTGTTTGTTGGCGATACGCCACAAGTTCCGGCTACCATGGGATCATCATCCAGCAAAATGACCGACTTGTATTATGCCAGCGTCGATGGCGACTACTTCCCGGAGATGTATTACGGCAGGTTCTCGGCCACCAATTCGGCTCAGTTGCTTACGCAAATTGCTAAAACGCTTTATTACGAAAAGTATGAATTTACCGATCCGGGATATCTCAATAACATTACCCTCATCGCTGGCGCTGATGGCACCTGGAACCCACGGATTGGCCAGGCTACTGTTGCCTATGGTACCGGAAACTATTTTAACGCTGCCCATGGTTTTGTAAATGTCAATGCTTTCCCCACCAGCCCCTACACTGGTTGTTACAGCCCTGAAAAGATTGCTGTTGCGATGATCAATTACACCGCACACTGCAGTGAGACTTCATGGGGCGATCCCAGCTTATCGCAAAGCGCAGTAAATGCTTTTGTTAATAATGGGAAATATCCTGTAGCCGTCGGCAACTGCTGTCTGGCAGCCGACTTCGGTTATTCAGAATGTATGGGCGAAACCTGGCAACGCGGCGTTAACAAAGGCTCGGTAGCTTACATCGGCTCTTCGCCCAGCAGCTACTGGTTTGAAGATTTCTATTGGTCGGTCGGTGCTTTCCCACTCCAGGGAAATAACAACGGCTATGTTCCGACTTTTGCCGAAACCACCTGGGGATCGTACGATGCTCCTTTCAATGGTGATTATGTAACTACCGGAGGAACCGTTTTGGTGGGTAACCTTGCCGTTACCGAAGTTCATGTTCAGGGTTATCCCAGCCACAGCAGCCCCCTTTATTACTGGCAGGCCTATAACGTGTTGGGCGATCCCTCATTGGTTCCTTTTTATACTGAAGGTGCCGACAACACTGTGTCGCATATGGCCATTCTGCCCATTGGTCTCGAAACTTATGAAGTTACCGCATTGCCTGGTTCGTATGTAGGAATTTCTAAAGATGGTGTACTTCACGGATCAGCGCTTGTAGATGAAACCGGCGTGGTAGATGTACCGCTTACTCCTGTGCTTTCTTCTGGATTGGTTGATATCGTGGTTACCAAACCGCAATACAAACCTTACATGATGCAAGTTCCGGCAGCGGCTCTCGAAGGACCGTATGTAGTTCTCGATAACTTTACTATCAACGATGCTTCCGGAAACAACAACGGCCTGGCTGATTATGGCGAAAACATCAACCTGAACGTTACCCTCAAAAACGTTGGCGCAGATCCTTCGGCTAACGTAACGGCTACCATCACTGGCAGCGACCCATACATTGCGCTCACCAGCAGCGCTACAAAATCCTTTGGTTCGATTATTAACGGACAATCCGCTACGGTTACTAATGCATATAGCTTTAGCATCGTCAACTTCGTTCCCGATCAGCACAAAGCTCAGTTTGTGATGCAGATTACCGACGGCAGCGACACCTGGACATCCAACCTTTTCATTACCATACAAGCTCCTGTATTAAAAATTGCTGAAGAATTTATAGTTGATGATACCCAAAGTGGCAATGGTGACGGCATCCTTGATCCCGGTGAAACCGGATTGGTGAAACTCAACGTTTCTAATATCGGCCACAGCACCATTAGCAATATCAATATTGCCATCGCCTCCAACGATCCAATGCTTGTGATCAACTCACAGAATCTTAACGTTGCTTCACTTGCAGCCGGTGGTTCGGCACAAATTGCTATCAACGTTACCGCTAACGCCAATGCAACCATTGGATGGCCTGTAAATGTTGACCTTGACGCTACTGGCGGCCCATCGGGAGTTTACACAGCCGAGCAGACGATCACGGTTGTAATCGGTTTGATTCCTGAATATCTCATGTCAAACGGAACGGTGACCACCTGTGTAGGTTTATTCTACGATTCAGGCGGCCCCACCGGTCAGTATGGAAGCAGCGAAGATTATGTGCTGACTTTCCTGCCAGCTTCCACAGATGCTATCATCAAAGCGGAGTTTCTCACTTTCGAGACAGAAAGCAACTACGACTTCTTGTACATTTATAATGGTAACAGTACTTCGGCTCCACAGGTTTCCGGCAGCCCATTTAGCGGCACTACAAACCCTGGCACCGTTGTAGGTTTGAATAGTGCTGGTGCGCTGACTTTCAAATTTCATTCGGATGGTTCCGTAACCAAAACAGGGTGGGAGGCTGCGATAAGTTGTCATAATATCTCCGGTACTCCTGAGTGCGCTTCTGCTCCACAACCTGCTGACGGCGCCACAAATGTGGGTATTGCTTCGTCGCTTCAATGGGCTTCTTTTGATGCTGTCGAATTTGATATCTATTTTGGTGTTACTGCCAATCCTCCTTTCGTTGCGACAGTGGGTAACAATACTTATTTGCCTAATATGCTGGCCAATACAACCTATTACTGGAAAGTGATTCCCAAGAATGCTAACGGTCAGGCCGAAGATTGCCCCGTTTGGTCGTTTACTACCGGCGGACCAGAATATCTGATGACCAACGGCTCGGTAACCGTTACCAATGGTATGTTCTACGATTCGGGCGGCCCTAATGGGCAATACAGCAGCAACGAAAACTATACAATGACATTTACACCGGCTGTGCAGGGTCAGCATATGGAGTTCGTCTTTACAGCTTTCGAAATAGAAAATAATTACGACAAGCTATATGCTTATAACGGACCTAGCGCCACTTCGCCGGAATTTTCAGGCAGCCCCTTCACGGGAACCATCAGCCCCGGTACACTCACTTCCACACACGCAACTGGTGCTATTACTTTTAAATTTACTTCTGACTTTTCGGTGACAAAAACGGGATGGGTAGCCAGTTTTGTATCTAAAGGCGTTCTCACCTGCACAGTATTGGCTACTCCGGCAGAAATCTGTGCCGGCGAGTCATCACTCTTGCAGGCTATGGTTTCGGGTGGTACCGGTACCTACAGTTGCATCTGGTCACCAGCAGCTTCGCTTAACGATCCCACCGCCATGAATCCGGTGGCTACTCCCGATGTAACTACCACTTACACCGTTACCATTAATGATGGTGCTAACATCGTGACCGACCAGGTTACCGTGACCGTATTTGCATTGCCGGCTGTTGATCTGGGCGACGACATCACCGTTTGTGCCAACCACACCGCTGTTATCGACGGTACCACTGTAGGAGCAGTAAGTTATTTGTGGACGCCAGGTGGATACACAACCCCGATAATCGAAGTGGATACTACCGGCTTTGGAGTAGGTTCCTTTACCTTTACACTGACGGTAACTAACGCCAACGACTGTATTGGCGAAGATGATATTATTGTCGTTTTCGATCCATGTGTTAATATCGATGATCTTGGCAATACCTTCCGATTGGATGTTTATCCAAATCCGGCTTCAACTATTCTGAATATCAATATTACAGGCGCCGCCACTTCAGTGCGTTACACGCTGCTTAACTATCAGGGCAGCGCTGTGTATAGCAATGAAATTGGGAAATTATCAGGATTTGCTGCAAAGCAACTCAACATCACCAATTTTGCAGCGGGTATTTATTACCTGCGCGTAGAAACCGATCAAAATGTGACCATTCGCAAGGTGGTTATTAAATAAAGATTTAATTTTTTTCATGACGAGCCCCGGCGTCCATTTGGATTGTCGGGGTTTTTTTGTGGAAGAAGTTGGAGCGCGGGGATGGACTGAAAACTTGACAACCTGACAATTTCTTCTTCCTTCTACAGAAACAAACAACTGTCGCCGTAGCTCAGGAAGCGAAACTCATGGTCAAGCGCGTATTGATAGATATCTTCCCATTTTGGCCCCAGCCAGGCTGCTATTAGTAATAGCAATGTGCTGCGTGGTTGGTGGAAGTTGGTGATCATCCCATCGATAATTTTGAATGTATAACCAGGCACAATAAGGAGCTGTGTTGCTCCGGAAAGAAGTTGTTTTTGCCGACGGTCCATCATTTCTACTATCGCCGTTAGAGATTGCAGCGATGTAATTTCAGAATGCTTTTGATAAGGGTCGTATTGTGAAACATAAAATGGCGCGTCGGGATTATTGACAAGCTGCACGCCATACCAATAAAGACTTTCGAGTGTGCGCACTGAGGTGGTGCCTACCGCAATGATTTTTCCTTTTTGCGAAAGTAACTCCTCTATAAATTGCCGGCTGACAAGCACCTGCTCGGTGTGCATCTGGTGGCGGGTGATTCCTTCCTGCCCGACAGGCTTAAAAGTGCCTGCGCCCACATGAAGCGTAACGTTGCTGGTGGTAATATTTTTTGCGGAAAGCTGCTTAAAAACAGCATCTGTAAAATGTAATCCTGCCGTAGGTGCGGCCACTGATCCATCGTGCCGGGCATAAACTGTCTGGTAAGTCTGAGCATCACTGCTCACAGCTTCACGGTTGAGATAAGGAGGCAGCGGCACTTGTCCGGCCAGCTCCAGCACTTCCGAAAATGTTAATTCTTCAGGTTGCCATTTTAATAAAATCAAAAACGCATCGCCATCACGACCCTGCTTTTCAGCTTCAAGAATTACGTTGCCATTTGAATGAGATATCTCCAGCTTTAAGGTCTCATCTTTCCAGCGTCGGGCGTTGCCTACCAGGCATTTCCAAACCGAATGCCCCTGCTGCGCAAAAGCCAGTTGTATTTCGGTAATGGGATGCATTGGCTCAAGACAAAATATTTCGATGGCAGCACCTGTCGGTTTATAAAATTGCAGCCGCGCCCGCACCACACGCGTATTGTTGAGAACAAGCAGCGAATCGGTGGGGAGAAAGTTGGCAATATTATAAAAATGATCTTCAGAAATTTGACCACCACGGTGGATCAAAAGCTTGGAAGCGTCGCGGTTAGCCAGGGGGAATTTTGCAATGCGATCGGCAGATAGCGGATAGTCGTAATCGTCGATGCTGATGTGCGAAAGGAATGACAAGTCGGGCATTAGCGGAAAAGGTCTGAGATGTCGATTTTTTTGTCGTAAAGATGCAGCACGTCATCCTCGTCGGCAACCACAACCTGGTCGATTGTCTTAGAAAGCTGCTGGTACCATATCTCCACAAAAAAATCGGAATATTTGAAAAGTTTTATGTCGTAATAAGCAAAAATGCGACTCATCAACTCCTCGCCATCTTTCATCAAGTGGTGTACCTGCTCAGGTCTTGGCCGGGCAAGAAATTCGTTTTTGCTCATTAGTGATTCCATGATTTTTATTGGCTTTTGGTAGTAAATAAAGTGGGTTTAAAGGTCAGCATCACCCAGCCCCACAAAGGTTCCTGTGTATGTCCGACGTCGTATTTTTTGACGCGCTCAAAGGTGTCTGTCATAAAATAATAAGAGAACCCTGCTTGCAGCATCAGGTCTTGGTTGTATTTGTAGATGTACATCAGGTCGATCTCCTGCCCCAGGTTCTTATCGGTGATGAGCTGGTTGCTAATCATCACATCATTGGCAAGATTAAAAAGGTGGAAAAAAGCACGCGCAGAATGTTTTTTATTAATATTCATTTCGATGTTCGGATAGATGTCGATGAGCCCGCCATTTGCAGTGGATGATTTCATGTACGAATAGAGGTTCATCGAGCCAAAATAAGTAAACACAGCGCCGTACATCTGGTTGAAAGTTTTTTCCTTTTTGTTATAATTTATATCCGAAGCATCGTCGCCGGAAACATAATCAATTCCAGCGCCCAGACGGAGTTTCCCGGCGCGGATGCCCGGATTTGCTGTTAGCAAAAACGCGCTCACCTCTTTGCCTGACTGCGCCCTGCCTGTTTGATAATAGGCATTTATGGTGGCATCGAAACTGCCGCTATTGATACCGAGCCAGAGGCCTCCGGTGGGCATCAGGTAAATGATGCGGTTATCGCCATCTTTCTGATAGCCGGCCGCGGTTACCAACACCGAAGCTGAAACGGCTTCATTTATTTTGCGATGTATGCGCACGAAACTCAACGTTTTCATCAGATTGGTAGCATCAAAAAGAGTGCTTTGGAAGTCTGGCTTTCCGTTTTGGTGGTTCATCGCATTGTTGTAGGAAACGCCTGCATTAATTTCAACATCATTTTTAAGCCAATTAAAAACGGCGGCATCGTAGCTAAGGCCGTATTGGTTCCAGTTGCGCCATGCTATCAGGCGCTGGTCGTCGTATTTGAGCTCCTGCCGTCCGACGGTTAGGTTGCTGTAGTCGCCAAATTTGATCTTAAACCAGGCCTCATACACATTGAGGCTGTTGGTGGAGGCAAGCATGCCTGTGGGTGTATAAACATTGCCATCGCCCCACACGTGCACATCCTGCAGGGTGAAACGCATCTGATACTTCGGCTGGTTAAAGTCGAGGCTGATGCGCGTGCGCTGCGACACAAAATAAGACGCGCTCATGGTATCGTTGACGGGTTGCGCAACACCGCGATCCAATTCGGCGCGGGGACGAAGCTGCGCAGATATGCTGAACTGCGCATGGGCGTAGCTCGCCGCTAAAATAAACAGGATAATGAGGTAGCTTTTTTTCATTAGTTTTTTTATTAATAGTAATAAAAACGACTTCAGATTTTGAAGTTGCAAATATCCTGATAATATTGGGAATCATTGTTGGTCCGGTAAAGATAATTTCCTTTAAATAGATTCTTCAC
>CAZTCX010000016.1:0-3455 GCA_964612515.1 uncultured Lentimicrobiaceae bacterium
TCGAACTTAAAAATAACTATTGCCGCACCCGCCAATGTTTGCGATGCAGCATCGGAAGCAAGCTTTTGCGAAGCGGGGAAGTGTGATGCATCAACGGTGCTTCCACTTTAACCTTTTCCCCAGCACCAGCAGCATTGCCCCCGAAATAGTGAGCGCACCGCCAGCAAGCTGGTAATCGGCAGGGAAACGGCCAAAAATAAAATAGGCTCCCACCAAAACAAACAATGCCGTTGTGCTTTGAATAATGGCCGCGCGTGAGGCTTCGATGTATTTGAGCGCGCTGTACTGGCTGATAGAAGTGATAAACGGCCCGAAGAAAGAGCCAACGGCAATATTTATCAATGCTGAGGTTGGAATGATAAAACTTTGTCCCATGATTTTAAAAATCAACAGCGAAAATAAAAGCAAGAAAATAGCTCTGTTGATGGCCAGCATGGTGGGCGTAACGACTTGGATGTTCTTTTTGGCAATTATCGTGCGGGCACCGTAAAACACTGTGGTGATAAGCATTAGTCCTGATGTGCCTGTAAAGTAGGATGATAACGGTGCGCCTTTCTGGAAGCTGATTACGAAAGCGCCCGTAAATGTGAGGATAATTCCCAGAATTTCAGCCTTTGAAAACTTTTCACGGAGCAAAAAAACACCGAACAGGGTTACGAAAACATATTCCATGTTGCGCAGGAAAGAAGGTATCGCAGGGTTTTCGGTTATTTCGATGGCTCCGTAAAATGTGGTGGTGGCAACAAGTTCGATTCCGCCAAGGATGAGGAGTATTTTAAATGATTTGATGGAAATACGATGAAAACGCCGGTGTTCAGCCGATCGCATTGTGAATAATGTATTCCAGAGTAATGCGCCGGCAAACCAATAAACTCCAAACTGCGGCAGGCTCACCTCCTGCAGGGCAGCCTTGCTGAAAATGTAAACCGTCGATACTGAAACAGTAGCAATCAAAGCTAAGACGTAGCCTTTTATTTTGGGTTGGATGATCATCATCGACGTTACAAAAGTGCTTATTTTGTTGGAGCGCCAATGATTTGTCCAGCCAGCATCTGTATATCCATCCCATCAAAACTTCCGGAGCTCATCAACAGAAGATTACTGCCGACATAATTCTGCGAAAGCAAAAATTCCTGTAACTGATCGGCCTCTGTAAAAACTTTCAGGTCGTCGCGTCCGAAACCATCAATCACTTCCTGCGGCGTGATGGGCGGGAGTTTTTTAAGCGCCAGCGCGTGGTGGCTATAAAATACTGCAGCAATATCCGCCGGGTCGAGGCTGTGGTTGTAATGATTGAGAAAATGTTTGCTAAGGCTGCTAAAAGTGTGCAACTCAAGCACGGCAACCACTCGTCGCTCAGGATATTGATTTTGGATGGCAGCTACAGTTGCGGAAACCTTGGAAGGAGCATGGGCAAAATCTTTGTAAACCACCGTGGTGTCATTTTGTGCAATACATTCCAGGCGACGGGCTGCCCCGGTAAAAGTGCTGATGGCGTTATAAAAATCAGCATCAGAAATTCCCAACTCACGGCAAACCAACATGGCGCCAGCCAGATTTTGCAGATTATGGCGGCCAAAAATGCGGAGCGGAATGCCGGCTTTATTGTCATCAGTTGGCAAAAGAAAAGTTGTTCCATTTTCAATTTTAGATGGAAACGCATGATACGGTAGCACCTTGTTGGGACAAATATTATTTACGCTACAGCGCGAAATAACTTCCTGCAGCACCTCATCTTCTTCACAATATATTAGCGTTCCTTTCTTGCCGATACTTTCGATGAACAGCTCAAACTGCTGCTTGTAGCCTTCCCACGTCGGGAAAACGTTGATATGATCCCACGCAATGCCGCTGATGAGCGCAATGTGCGGATGATAATGCAAAAACTTGGGGCGCAGATCGGTTGGCGAGGTAAGGTATTCGTCGCCTTCGATGACCATGATGGGCGCGTCGGTGAGTTTCACCATTACATCAAAACCTTCTACCTTGGCACCCACCAGATAATCGAAATCCTTTCCGGTCTCTCGCAGCACGTGCATTACCATAGAGGTGATGGTCGTCTTTCCGTGGCTTCCGGCAATCACCACACGGGTTTTTTGTTTGGAATGTTGATATAAATATTCTGGAAAGGAGTAGATTTTTAATCCTAGTGCAGTGGCTTTTTTAAGCTCCGGATTGTCGCTTTTGGCGTGCATGCCCAAAATCACCGCATCGATATCGGAGGTGATTTTTTCGGCAAACCAGCCTTGCTTTTCGGGCAGCAAGCCATGGCGGCTCAGATTGGTACGGGCCGGTTCGAAAATCTCGTCGTCGGAGCCGCTTACCCTGTGTCCTTTGTTGTGAAGCGCTATGGCCATGTTGTGCATCACCGCGCCGCCGATAGCGATGAAGTGTATCCGTTGGTTTTTATTTTCAGACATAAAACGGGTTTGATAATATTGTTACGATTCCTGGCTTACATCCACCAATTCGCCATCGCGCATGATGGGAACAACTGTGGAAGAATCCTGTTGGAAGGAAAACTCCAGCACGTCATCCACACCAAGCATTCGCAGACGCTCGCGATGAGCAGCTTTTTCGATGTATTGCATCACGTTGGGTTTGGCGGCATTCCATAGGTCGATGGCGGCATGCGCGGAGTCGCTGGCGATTTCGTATTGCTTTAGCTCCAGCAGCTTTTCGATGAAAGCGCCGGCAAAGATGGTGTCTTCCAGGCAGAAGGTGTTTTTCCAGCCGGAACAAAGCACCAGCACTTCGCTCCCCTGCTTTGCTACCCATTGCGCCAGCGCGCTGATGTTGGTGAAAGCGCCAACTAAAACCTTCTGGCTTTGGCGACAGGCAGTTTCGATTGCTATAGTTCCGTTGGTGGTGGTGAAAACGAGCTTTTTGTCTTTGACCTCTCCTTTCTGAAAAGCAAAGGCAGAGTTGCCAAAGTTTGCAAAACTCAACAACTTTCCATCGCGCTCGGCAGCAACAGGAAAACCAACTTTCTTTAGCTCCATTGCTTTTTCTATCTCCAAAACGGGGATCACCGATCTGGCACCATGCGTCAGCGCCGAAATCATCGCGGTCGTTGCGCGCAAAATATCGACCACCACTATCACTGTATTGTTACTGATGGTGCGGTGCTCGGCCTGTGCGGGAGTAAAACAAACATCTACATTAAAATTCATCAACTGATTATTAAAAACAAGAAAGGATGGCCTGCCGTAGCAACACCATCCTTGCTTGTGGAGTTTCGTTAACCTTTATAAAATGGTAGCTTTACGATTTTGGCGCGCAGTAGCTTACCCCGTATGCTAATGAATATCTCATTATCGAAACCGGCGTGCTTGCTCTCGATGTATCCCATGCCAATGGCTTTTTTGAGCGAAGGAGCCATGGTTCCGGAAGTTACCTCGCCGATGGCATTGCCCTGTTCGTCGAAATAGCGCAGGAACCACTCCCCGTCCCAT
>CAZTCX010000016.1:3465-6859 GCA_964612515.1 uncultured Lentimicrobiaceae bacterium
GGTTCCGGAGGTTACCTCGCCAATGACGTTGCCCTGCTCGTCGCAGATTTCGTAGTGTTGGCGGGGTATTCCTTTGTCGATCATCTCGAAGCCGCGCAGCCTGCGTTTTGGGCCATCGTTTTTAATTTTCTCGTGATATTCGCGCAAGGTGAAGTGCTTGTAATCGGGGAATTTGGTAATCCAGCCCAGCCCGGCTTCTATGGGCGAAGTAGTATCGTCGATGTCGTTGCCGTAAAGGCAAAAGCCCATTTCAAGACGGAGCGTGTCGCGGGCACCCAGACCGATAGGTTTGATGCCGAATTCTTCACCAGCTTCAAAGATGGCTTTCCAAAGTCTTAATCCATCGTCATTACTAAAGTAAATCTCGAAACTGTTTTTCTCGCCGGTGTAACCTGTGGCGGAAATGATGACATCGGGCACGCCGTCCACTTTTGCGTGACGGAAGGTGTAGAAACCAAGGGTGCTAAGGTCGGTGTCGGTAATTTTCTGCAGTGTGGCCATGGCTTTTGGCCCCTGGATGGCCAGGAGTGAGGTTTCGTCGGATGCATTATAAAGCGTGGCGCCTTTCGTGTTGTGTTCATTCATCCATTTCCAGTCTTTTTCTATGTTGGATGCGTTGACCACCAGCATGTAGTTTTCGGCATCGAAACGATAAATGATCAGGTCGTCCACAATGCCGCCCTCCTTGTTTGGGAAGCACGAATATTGCGCATGGCCGTCTTCGAGTTTTGAAATGTCGTTGGTAGTGATGCGCTGCAGTAGCTCAACTGCGTTGGGTCCTTTCACCCATATTTCGCCCATGTGCGAAACATCGAAAACACCCACACTTTTGCGCACAGTTTCGTGTTCGGCATTGACGCCTTCGTACTGTATGGGCATGTTGTAACCAGCAAAAGGAACCATCTTGGCTCCCAGAGATTCATGGATCTTAGTAAATACGGTATTTTTCATTGTTGTGAGTTTTTTGATGGGCAAAAATACTGATTTGGTGATTATCAGCGACAGCAAATTCTTTCATTTTTGTACTTATCTTTGCATAAATAATATTTACGATGAAAATCAAAGAATACATCAAAACAAAGGTTGACACACTCGAACTGGATGATCTGAGATTACTTGAAGTATTAATCGAATCTTTATCAGAAAAAAGAAAGGTGCGAAGTCGAAAAAAACTGAACAAATCACCAGTTTATCTTGATATTATCAGACTGTTACAACCGACTGGGTTGACGTCTAAAGATATTCAAGTGGAAAGAGACGAGAGACTTTAAAAAACAGTTACAAGTTTTAAAAAGATGAAATACTTTTTTGATACTTCTGCGCTTGTCAAGCTTTTTAGTAATGAGGCTGGTTCTGACAAGGTCAAAGAAATTATTTTGAATCCCGATAGTGAGATTTATTTTCTGGAGTTGTTAATGGTTGAATTGTGGAGCGCAATCTATCGGAAGTTCCGAAATCATGAAATTCCTGAGGAGAATCTGAAGCCGCTCAATATTGCCATCAACAGGCAATTGGATGATTTTATAATGATTCCAATGAATTCAGGTGTTCTCCTCGAAGCAAAATTGATCATCTACAAATATGGAAAAGATGTAGGTTTACGTACATTAGATGCTTTGCATGTTGCCGGATGGGCGATGTTTGCTGAAGATGATTGGATATTTGTATCATCCGATATTAACCAGATCAGGGCAGTTGAATTAATGAATTACAACTTCCTTAAAGTATAAGTTGCCAATAGAGTCGCACGATCGCGCGACTCAACAAATCAATAGTTTTAATAGGATTATAATCTTCGAAATCCTTTACGCCAAAACTTCGTTTACCAGCCGTGCTGCATCTTCAAGTGCTATAGCTGAATGGACTTTCAGCCCCGACTTGTCGATAAGCTCCTTGCCTTCGGTGGCGTTGGTGCCCTGCAAGCGCACGATAATGGGAATTTTGATGTCGCCAATATTTTTGTAAGCATCCACAATTCCTTGTGCCACACGGTCGCAGCGGACGATGCCGCCAAAGATATTAACCAGAATGGCTTTCACGTTTTCGTCTTTGAGGATAATACGGAAACCTTCTTCCACGCGCTTGGCGTTGGCGCTTCCACCCACGTCGAGGAAGTTAGCAGGGTCGCCGCCCGACATTTTTATCATGTCCATGGTGGCCATAGCCAGACCGGCGCCATTTACCATACAACCCACGTTGCCATTCAGTTTTACATAGTTCAGATCGTAGCGGCTGGCTTCTACTTCTATGGGGTCTTCTTCGGAGAGGTCGCGCATGTGTGCGATGTCCGGATGACGAAATAAAGCGTTGTTATCGACAGCAACTTTAGCATCCACAGCAAAAATTCTTTCATCGGAAGCACGCAACACTGGGTTAATCTCAAACAATGAAGCGTCGCTGCCCACATAGGCAGAATATAATGCTGATGCAAATTTCACCATGTTTTTGAAGGAGGTACCGCTCAGTCCCAGGTTGAAAGCGATGCGGCGCGCCTGAAAGCCTTGCAATCCGATGAGTGGATCTATCTCTTCGGTAAAAATCAGTTCGGGAGTTTCTTCGGCCACTTTCTCGATGTCCATGCCGCCACGTGGCGAGTACATCAGCATGTTGCGACCGGTTTTGCGGTTGAGCAGCACGCTCATGTAATATTCCTGAATTTCGGCTTCCCCGGGGAAATAGATATCCTGCTGAATTAATACTTTACGTACCAGCTTTCCCTGTGCCGAGGTTTGTGGCGTCACCAGGTTCATCCCAATGATCTGATCGGCTAACTCTTTTACCTGGTCGAGCGATTTCGCCAGCTTTACGCCGCCACCTTTGCCACGCCCACCCGCATGAATCTGTGCTTTGACCACCCACATAGTGGTGCCGGTTTTCTCCTGTAATGCTTTGGCAGCTTCTACGGCTGCCTCGGGTGAGTCGGCAACGATGCCTTCGGGAATGGCAACTCCATAAGATTGTAAGATAGATTTGCCCTGATATTCATGTAAATTCATAACTAAAGATTATTAAAGTTGTGTGCTGATGCGCCGCAAAATTATCACTTTTCGCCTTAGTTTTGCGTTCGATATCATACTAAAATCAACCTTTTTGCGAAATCAACCAAAACCGCTGCTCATCAGCCGCCTATCTGATCGAACAATGCGATTTAAATATGCTTTGCAGAGCAGATTCGTTTTAACAATATTTACAGTATTGATTGCAATCCTGACTCAAGAATATTTGAACCATAATGAATGGCATCTATCAAAATAGTACGACTTTTGCCCTTAATCGGATCGCATCAGAGATTTTGCTGATGCTTTTTTTTGGTTTTAAATGTGGCTTTTAAAAAAGTACTAAACTTGATCGAATCAACTTCATGCTAAAATATCTCACCTGGCTGGCGCTGCTG
>CAZTCX010000016.1:6869-31949 GCA_964612515.1 uncultured Lentimicrobiaceae bacterium
ATATTGGCTATTGTTTTTGAGTTTTTCAGGCCGGCACAGCAGGTTGTGATGCCGTCGCAGCCGCCACCGCCTGCAATGATTTATGTGCCTGAATTCCCGACTGAAGAGGAGGACGTACCGGAGGTAAAAGAAGTGGTGCGCAAGGTTTTGGTGCCGGCCATGAGTGTGAAG
Source organism: uncultured Lentimicrobiaceae bacterium (assembly GCA_964612515.1). Classification (GTDB taxonomy): domain Bacteria; phylum Bacteroidota; class Bacteroidia; order Bacteroidales; family 4484-276; genus SABY01. The sequence continues at coordinate 7,041 of CAZTCX010000016.1, forward strand.
ATTCCTTCGGTAGCTTATTTTGCCGGCGAAAGCGTGCCGCTCGACACCTTTTATGTACGCGAAGGTTTTGAGCGCGAGCTTATCGTTAATACTTATTTCCATTCTTCCACGCTCATGCTAATGAAGAAGGCCCACCGCTGGTTTCCGGTCATCGAGCCTATTTTGGCAAAGAACAACATACCGGAAGATTTTAAATTTATTGCGCTTATCGAGAGTGGCCTCGACAACGTGACTTCACCCGCCGGAGCTTCCGGTTTCTGGCAGTTTCTCAAGGGTACCGCCCGCGATTACAACCTGGAAGTAAACGACCATGTTGACGAGCGTTATCACGTAGAAAAATCTACCGAGGCCGCATGCCGTTATTTTTTGGATGCGTATCAAAAATTTGGCAACTGGACACTGGTTGCTGCGGCCTTTAATGCCGGCCCCAAGCGCATCGGCGATATGCTCAAGCGTCAGCATGTTTCTTCTTACTACGACTTGCAAATTCCCGAAGAAACCAACCGGTATGTTTATCGGATTTTGGCCTTGAAAACTATTTTTGCCAGCCCCACCACCTATGGCTTTCATGTTAAATTTGAAGAGCTTTATCCCGTTGTTCCCACCCGCGATGTCGTCGTAAATCATTCTGTGAAAGACCTTGTGATTTTTTCACAACAAAATGGAATAAGCTATAAAACACTCCGGATCTTCAATCCGTGGATTCGTAAGGATGAATTGCCCAACCACAGCGGACGCGCTTACATCCTGAAAATCCCTGACGCTGATCATCTTCGGTACTCAACCATTGGCAATGAGCCATTACCCGAAGCAGCCAAAAACACGATCAACCCGTAGCTGCCATTGGTAATAAATCATAAAATTGCAGACTAGACTTCCGAAATTTTTTATTTTGTCCCCATCGGATGTTTACTTTTCTGCCGATAGTTTGTTAGTTGCTATTTAAAACAGAAAGCATTAATATACAATGTTTGAGACAAAACAAGCGCAAATTCAGATAGAAAGGGAGGGAGATCTCCGGCAGTATCTCTCGGTTACCCTTGGTGGCAAACTTACCATCGATAGTGCAGCGCAGGTGCAGGAGGAGTTGTTGCAGCACCTGGATGATATTCAGGGCGTTCGATTGTTGATAGATGAAGTGGATGAAATGGATCTGGCTTTTTATCAGTTGCTGATTTCTTTACAACAAACCTTGCTAACGCAAAATAAGGAGTTGGAGGCGACGATATTATTGGATGAAGAAAAGGAGGAGCTTTTCAGGCGAGCCGGTTTTGAGTTTAATTTTTAAATAATTCATAAGCATGAGCCAGGACAAACGAACTGTAGTTTTTGTTGACGATTCGGAGAGCATCCGCGAGGCGGTTGGATTCATCCTACAGCAAAACGGTTATGAGGTTCTCAAAGCCGGCGATGGAGAGGAGTCGTTGAAATATTTTGATGGTTCTCAGGTCGATTTGCTTATCACCGACCTGCACATGCCCCAGATGAACGGCATCGCCTTGATAGAAACCTTGCGCAAAACCAGCCAGTACAAGTATCTGCCCATCCTGGTGCTTACCACCGAATCGCAGTTTGAACAAAAAATGGAGGCCAAGCGTGCCGGAGCTACGGGCTGGGTGGTGAAGCCTTTTACACCCGAAAAACTTATGGCAATCATTCGCCGTGTTATTCATTAATAATTGCTTTAATTTCTTATGAGCCAGGCGACAAAATCCCCAAACGACAAATTTGCCATCGACATGGTGAAGCTGAAGCGGAAATTTGCCGAGGAAGCCCATGAGCTGATTAACGACCTGGAGAAAGCCGTACTTCTTCTCGAAAAAAATGCTGACGACAAGCAGCAAATCGAAGCGGTATTCAGAGCAATGCATACGCTCAAAGGCAGCGGAGGCATGTTTGGATACAACAAGATCAGCGAATTTACCCACGACCTGGAAACCATCTATGACTTTGTTCGCAATGGCGATATTGCCGTTACCAAGCCGCTCCTCGATATCACCTTGCAAGCCGTCGATCATTTGAAGATTTTAATAAAATATGGCGACGACATCGATGAGCAAAGCAACCTGAGACATAAGCAATTCACTGCAGACATTAAGGTTTTTGTACAGCAGCAGGTGGAGCCTTTTGATAAGGCAAGTGCAGCGGAGATTGGTGGAATTATTACAGATACTTCTATTCCGTTGGTAACCTGGCGCATTGTTTTCAAGCCGCAGGAAGATTTGTTTCGCAATGGCAGCAACCCACTTTATCTCATCGACGAGTTACATACTTATGGGAATGCGGTGACAATTCCTCACACTGATCCGGTGCCGGACTTATCAAACCTCGACACTGAGAAATGCTACGTTTGGTGGGAAATTTTTATCGCCACACGGCAATCCAAAGAAGCGCTGAATGATGTATTTATTTTTGTGGAAGATGATTCACATATCGAAGTGCAAAAAATTGATGATGGTGATCTTTTCGACAACAACAGTTTTCGCGATTATCTCGATAAGCTGTGGGATGATCCCACACAATCAGACCTGGGTGAACTACAAAATATTATTCATAGCAGCCGTGCTGCCGCTGATTCCTTACCATCCGCGGATGAGCAGTTGCCTGAAATAAAGGAAGAATTAAAAATTTCCAATAACAACACTCCTTCCTCCGTCCCAGATGAAACCGTTGCAAGCATCCGGGTAGCAACACCCAAAATAGATACGCTGATGAATCTGGTAAGCGAGCTGGTAACATTGCAGGCACGGCTGAACCGCTACTCCGAACACCACGACGACGATGATCTGACCACACTTACCGAAAACCTTTCCACGCTTTCCAGGCAGCTCCGCGAAGCTGCTTTTAGCATCTCTATGGTTCCTTTTGGTAGTATTATCACCCGCTTTCAGCGACTCGTACGCGACCTTTCTGATAGTCTTAATAAAAAAATTGAACTGGTGGTGGAAGGGCAAAATACCGAGCTCGACAAAACCATGGTGGAGCGTATCGCCGATCCATTGATGCACATTATTCGCAACTGTATCGATCATGGAATTGAAAGCCCCGACGAGCGTTTGCTTCAGGGTAAATCCGAAAATGGAACCATCCGTTTACGAGCGCTCCACGTTGGCAATACCATTCATATAGAAATACACGATGATGGCGCTGGCATCGATGCTAATGCGCTGATGCAAAAGGCTATCGACCGAAAAGTGATACCCGCCAACGCTTCATTAAGCCACGAAGAGAAACTTCAGCTCATTTTTGCACCTGGACTTTCTACTGCGCAGGCTGTGACAGATATCTCCGGCCGCGGCGTGGGAATGGACGTGGTGCAGCGAAGCGTTTCCGGTTTGCGTGGCGAAATTCTGGTACAATCCCAATTGGGCACCGGAACCAGCATTACCCTGGTGGTGCCGCTTACGCTAAGCATCATCGACGGCATGCACGTGCGCATTGGCGATGTTGGCTATATCATTCCCATCAGTGTGATGCAGCAGATTCATTCGGTGCAACAGCAAACACTTGCCGGCGCTTTCGACAATATGATTGCCCTCGAAGGAAAGCAAATTCCATTTTTCTGGCTGCGGCAACATTTTGGTTTGGATACCTCCGAACCTGAACGATGTGAAGTGATAACTATACGCTATGGTCAGCAGGAGGCCGGGCTTGTGGTGGATAAAGTGATAGGGGAGGTGCAAACAGTTCTTAAACCATTGGGACGAGCCTACCGGCGGCAGAAGTTTATTTCGGGAGCTACCGTTATGGGCGATGGAACCGTGGCGCTGGTATTAGATACAAATGAAATAATTTCACGATTTTTGCCAACAAAATCAGTAGCCAACTAATGAGCACGCATTACCATAGCCTTCAGTCGTATTTAACTTTCAGACTGGCAAATGAAACCTTTGCCATCCACGTAAGTAAAATTGTGAAAATATTAGAAATGCAAAAAATTACAGAAGTCCCCAAAGCGCCTTCTTTTATGAAAGGGGTGATCAATCTGCGTGGCGATGTGCTTCCTGTAATTGATGCTCACGAGAAATTCGGGATGAAGGCTGAGGATTATGATTCGAAAACATGCATCCTTGTGCTTTCTACAAAAACGCAGGGCGACGCTTTGCATGTGGGCGTCATCGTGGATTCAGTGCTGGATGTGGTAAAATATCCCGAAGAGGAAATTAAAAATGCTCCAACACTCGGCAGCCGCTACTCCTCGGAAGTGGTGGATGGTGTGATGAAAAAAGAAGACGATTTTATTATGATTTTAAATGTTGACCATGTTTTCTCCACTGATGAGATTATCAGCCTGACGGAAAGCAAGGCGACACAAGATAAAGATTCACCTTCATCTGATCAATTACAAAAATAACGGGAGTAATTATGGCATGGAAAGATTTGAAATTAGCTGGAAAATTAGGTGTTGGTTTTGGCCTCATCATTTTGATATTAGTAACGGTGGGAACCATTTCACTGCTCCAATTTCGTAAGATTGAGACAGACTCGGCGCGCATTGCCGAACGCAGCCTTCCGCAAGTGATAATTGCCAATAACCTTGAGCGACAGGCGATGAGGATTACCAAAAATCTCAACACCTTTGCGCTAAACAATGATCCGCAGATGCTCGAAAAAACGGCTGCCATCATCAAGCAGGTTGAAGATGTCCTGCACAATGCCGATCAGCAATATAACGGATACGGGCTTTCTACGAATTTTCTGCAGCAGCTCGACAATGTGCGCAACTCACTGCCTGAATTTGCTATGCTGATGCAGGATATGAAGACACAAAATGAAAGGCTGCTGACCGACCGTGACCTGATGGACCAGGCATCCGCAACTTTCCTCGACAACTGTTATAGCTATGTGGGCATTCAGCAAACCCTCCTTTCAAGGCAGATCGATAACCGAAACCCGAAGCAGCGACAACTCGAAAATATTTCACTTATTAATAACCTGATAGATCGCGCCAACCAGATGCGCATTGAGAATTTCAAAACACAAGCCAGGCGAACCTATTCCCAGGTGACCGGGTTGAACAAGCATTTTGACGAAATCGAGATGCTGCTCATCAGCCTTGAATCGCGTACTGTCGATAATCAAAGTGTAATGCTGCTTGGGAATATCCGAAAATCCACGCAAAGCTATCATGATGTCACCAGAGATTTTGTGGAAAATTACAACCAGTTACAAAAATCCAATTTAGAGGTTACTAACATTGGTGCCGAACTGGAAACAGCTTTCAGCGACCTGGCGGCCAGCAGCCTTCATGAGTCGCTCGAATTTACGAGCAATACCATCCTCAAATCACAGTCGTCGTTGCGCATACTTTTCGCAGGCCTTGTCATCGCCATTATTGTCAGCATCCTGCTTGGCTGGCAAATATCGCGCAGCATCACCCGTTCCCTTAAAAAAGGCGTCGCTTTCGCCCGCGAAATTGCCGACGGGAATTTACAAGCCAACATCGATATCGACCAAAAAGATGAGCTGGGTGAGCTTGCCGAAACGCTGCGGCAGATGAAAGACAAACTCAGTGAAGTCATCATTTCGGTGCAGGCTGCCGCCGGATATATTGCCGAAGCAAGTAACCAAATGAGTCTGACTTCCCAAAATGTATCGCACGGCAGCACACGCCAGGCCTCGTCGGCCGAAGAGATTTCGGCATCGATGCAGCAGATGTCGGCCAGCATTTCTCACAACACTTCCAATGCCCAGCGCACGGAACATATTGCAGACATTGCAACCGGAAAAATGAAACAGGGGTCAGAGACAGTGCAGCAACTGGCGCAGGCGATTCGGGAAATTGCAGAACGCATCACCATCATTGGCGACATTGCCTATCAAACCAACATACTCTCGTTGAATGCTGCAGTGGAAGCAGCACGTGCCGGTGAGCAGGGGCGTGGCTTTGCGGTAGTAGCCGATGAGGTGAAAAAACTTGCCGAACGAAGTCAGAAAGCAGCCACCGAAATCAACCGTGTATCGGGGGCAGGTGTTAAACTTGCCGAGCATTCGCAGCAGCTCTTCGGTGAAATTATGCCCAAAATCGACGAAACTCTCCGCCTCGTGCAACAAATTACGTCCTCAAGCCTGGAACAGGATTCGGGCGCCTCGCTGGTAAACGATTCGATTCAACAATTTAATCAGGTGATACAGCAAAATGCGGCTGCCGCCGAAGAGATGGCCACCAATAGCGAAGAGCTCGCCAGCCAGGCACAGCAGATGAAGGACATAATGAGCTTTTTTAAAACAGGAAAAGAATACCATCAAAAACATCTGCACGAACAGCACTATCAGCGATACAGCGACCATTACCCACAACAGAACCATCCGCTCACCATCGAAAGCAACCAAAAAAGAGGCATCAACCTGCGCCTCGACGATGATGAATTAGATAAGGATTTCGAACGCTATTAATAGCTTAGAAATTCACACGAATAATGGATTTGGGAATGTACAGACGCATAATGGATTTGGTAATGTACAGACGCACGGCCGTGCGTCTCTGCATTCCAAAAAAATCCGGGAAAAATTATTTTCATAAATAATAAAATTATAAAACATCGATCACATGCTTCGATTTAAAGCTCTGGAAATAGCCTCGGCACGTCAGCCGGTGCCGGCAAATACGCCTGTAGGCAAGATATCTGAATATTTCGGTACGCTCACTTTCAACGACAGCGCCATGCGCGAATACCTCACCGCTGAGGCTTACCGCCAGGTGATGGCCGCCATTGATGAGGGTAAAAGAATAGACCGGAGTATTGCCGATCAGATCGCTGCCTCGATGAAGGCGTGGGCCATCAGCAAAAATGCCACGCATTACACGCATTGGTTTCATCCGCTCACCGGAGCTACTGCTGAGAAACATGATGCTTTTATCAATCCTGTTGCAGGTGGTAAAGCCATCGAGAACTTCCGTGGCAACGAGCTTATGCAACAGGAGCCTGATGCGTCGAGCTTCCCAAGTGGCGGCATCCGCAACACTTTCGAAGCACGGGGCTACACAGCCTGGGATCCGGCTTCACCGGCATTTATCCTCGACAGCACATTGTGCATCCCCACGATATTTGTATCCTACACCGGCGAAGCGCTCGATTTCAAAACGCCCATGCTAAAGGCGCTGTATGCCGTTGATAAAGCTGCAACAGAAGTGTGTCGTTATTTCGATAAAAACATTAATAAAGTCACCGCCACGCTGGGCATCGAGCAGGAGTATTTTTTGGTGGATAAAGCATTATATCACGCCCGCCCCGACCTGATGCTCACGCGCCGCACGCTGTTTGGTCATGCTTCGGCTAAAGATCAGCAACTTAGCGATCATTATTTTGGAACCATCCCCGCAAGGGTAGTTGAATATATGAAGGAGTTTGAGGCAGAGTGCCACAAGTTGGGCATTCCCGTCAAAACGCGCCACAACGAAGTTGCGCCAAGTCAGTTTGAATGCGCTCCGGTTTACGAAGAAGCTAATCTGGCTGTGGATCACAACCAGCTTTTGATGCACGTGATGAAGCGCGTGGCAAACCGCCATAACTTTACCCTGTTGCTGCACGAAAAACCCTATGCCGCCGTCAATGGATCGGGGAAGCACAACAACTGGTCGTTGATAACCAATACCGGTGAAAATCTGCTTTCGCCCGGTACTGATAGCAAATCCAATCTGCGTTTTCTTACTTTTCTTATTAATATTTTAAAAGCTGTACACGACAATGCTGACCTCATAAGAGCTGCCATTGCTACCGCTGACAACGATCATCGCCTGGGTGCCCACGAAGCGCCTCCCGCCATCATGTCGGTTTTCATTGGCAGCGAACTTACCAAAGCGTTGTCGGAACTTGAGAAGCAGGACAAAAGTCTGATTCGCAATGGCCGTGAACTGAACCTTGACATCCCGAAAATACCCGAAATTTTGCTTGACAACACCGACCGCAACCGTACTTCACCGTTTGCCTTTACCGGCAATAAGTTCGAGTTTCGTGCCGTCGGTTCGTCGTCTATTTGTGCCAAAGCCACTACTCCGCTCAATTTAATCCTTGCCAATCAACTTCAGATTTTTAAGCAGGAAGTTGATTCGCTTATCGCTAAAAAAATTAAAAAAGATGTTGCCATTCTGCAGATATTACGTCGCTATGTGATTGAGTCAGCCAACATACTTTTTGAAGGAAATTCCTATGGAGAGCAGTGGGTCGAAGAAGCCCGCAAACGCGGATTGTCCAATATCACCAGCACACCTCAGGCGCTCATAAAAGCATTTACGCCACAGATGATCGCGATGTACGAAAAGCATGGCGTCCTTTCCCGCCGCGAACTTGAAGCGCGTCAGGAGATCAAGATGCGGAAATATTCCATGCAGATTCAGATAGAATCGCGTGTGGTGGGCGATTTGGCCACAAATCATATCATCCCGGTGGCTATTCAATACCAGAATATTCTTATCGAAAATGTGAAAGGATTGCAGGAAGTGCTCGACAACAAGACCTTTGCAAAACTCTCCAAAAACCAGCTCCAGTCGATTCGGGAAATTTCCGAGCACATCGGCGGGATAAAAGAAAAGGTACAACTAATGATCGAAGCGCGAAAGCAGGCCAATACAATCGAAGATGCCACTGAGCAGGCGCTGGCCTATAACCGCGACGTGCTACCATTTTTTACCATCGTCCGCTACCACGTGGACAAACTGGAAATGCTTGTGGACGATAAACTCTGGCCGCTGCCAAAATACCGCGAGCTGCTCTTTATCAGGTAAATTTGCTTACGCAGAAATTTTGCTTCGTTGCTGCTCCGGCAAGTCGTTTATCGTGCGGGATTAGTTACTTTTGCGCTTTATCCGTTTAGAAATTTATTTATGAAAAAACAAACCCTTCTCATATTGGTAATCCTAGGCATGCTTCAGGCTGCCAACGGCCAGTTTAACGTTTTTCATGTTGGCGAATATAGCGGCACTCCCGCACGCAACGGCGCCATGTACGTTCTGCCGCGTACTGTCCTCAAAGTAGATGTTGTGGTGCGGGTGGCCAATAAATACAAAGGTCCTTACAGCGATTATGCACGGTTTCTGGGTGTTGATGATCCGATCAGTAACAACACCGAAAGTTATTATTTGCAGGATGTGGTTGTCAATACCATTGCCGAACCCGATCCGGCACAACTCTATTTTGTCGAGCCAGCCAGTCGCGATGCCAAAGATTATAAGCCTTTACTACTCGAAACAGATTCACGGGGTTTTCTACTGGCAGCAGGTACTTCTGCTACATCGTCTCCGGTAGCTGGCGAGCAAAGCCGACAAGTAATTCGTTTCGAAACAGAAGATGGTGTGGATTTGCAGCAAATTTTCCAGCCGTTACGAAAAGTAAATACCACCGTAGATACCATCATACGGCGCGTTACGGTGGATACCGCTGAAGCGCAACGCAACTTTTACCGCATCAGAGCTGCCGATAAATCCACCGAAGAAATGGCGCTGGAGGCGCTGCAAAAGATTGATGACATCCGTACCTCACGGCTCAATCTTTTGGTAGGATTCCAGGAAACGGCCTACCAATCCGAAGCAATGAAATATATGGATGCCGGACTGCAAAAACTCGAAAACGACTACCTCGACCTTTTCCGTGGGAAAACAGTTGAACGCCTGGAGCAATACACCTTTTATTATACGCCATCGAGTGCGGGCAATAATGCAATATTCAAATTTTCGGAACAGTCGGGCATCGGGAGTGTGCGTGCTGCCACTGGAACGCCCGTCGAACTGCAACTCACTGCGGGTGAGGCAGGTCAAAAAGCAGCACAATTTGCCGAGGCCCCAGCAGCCAACCGGCTTGCGTATCGTATGCCCGGCACCGCCTGGGTAAAAGTAGTTTACAATCAGCAGGAGCTTTTTTATCAGCCGATGACCATCACGCAATTTGGCGCCATCCGCTACTTGCCGGCGCAGCCATTCGACGCCACTTTCGATCCGGAAACCGGCGCTTTGCGAAAGCTAAGGTTGGAGTAAAATACAAACACGAGGCGCGGGGTGCAGCGCGCGTTGTTAGGAAGTTGTCGATTTATTCATAAAAAACCGGATTGCCTTGAGCAACCCGGTTTTTTTGTTTATCCAAACAGGAAACGAGAATTTTTAAAAATTGATGGTGTAGCCATACCCAGTGCTGGCTGGTGGCGTCGGCGTTGGTGGCTCCTCTTTTGCTTTTTTGGTGTAGGAATAGCTAATGCCGGCTTGCACCGGAAGTTTAAAAGCGATCTGTGTGCGGATGGTTGCCGTAACGCGAAGTCCGCGGTTTTTGGCTTTGCCATATTTCAGCAAGTTTACTACGCGCAGCGCTTCTTCGTCGCAACCATGTCCGATGCCATGCGTCACCTCGGCAAAAACTACGCGCCCGTTGCCGTCAACCCTGAACCGCACGTAAACTCGACCCTCTATTTTATTTTCGATTGCTTTCGCCGGGTACCGCAATTGCTTTTGAATAAACTCCCGGAAAGCTTTTTTGCCGCCGGGATATTCGGGCATGTCAATAAATCTTTTCCCTTTACCAGTTTCTCTCATAGCTGCAAAAGTAAGGAAAATACCTTCCGGCGAATGCGTAGCTTTTTGTGGTTCCGAACAGTTTTTATTTATTTTTGTTCCCTGACGTATTAAAACTATTGACTCACCTAATACAATTTAGAACTATGCTTAATTTTTCAATCACTCCGGAGCAGGAAAAAATCAAAGAGCAATACCGCGATTTTGCTCAGCAATGGATTATCCCCAACCGGCTTAAATATGACGAGCTGGCGGAGTTTCCGTGGGATGTCGTTAAAGCCGCTTATCGCGAAGGTATCATGAACGGCCCCATGCCCGTCAAATATGGTGGCCACAACCACAGCCTGCTCGACGGAACCATTGCCAGCGAAGAGCTTGGCGCTGGCTGCGTAGGCATCGGCATTAGCATCGATGCAAATACACTGGCACTTACGCCACTATATCTGGCAGCCAGCGACGAGCAGAAAAACAAATATTTCGGCCTCATCAACGAAGTGCAGGGCGTGGCGGCTTATTGTCTCACCGAGCCCAATGCCGGCAGCGACGTGCAGGGTATCAAATCCACCGCTATCCTTCATGGTGATAAATACATTCTCAACGGTCACAAGCGCTTTATCACCAATGCCGAGGCTTCTACATTTCTCACCGTTTTTGCCATGACCGATCCTGAAAAAGGATCGCGCAGCCTCACTGCGTTTTTGGTTCCTACCGATTCGCCGGGAATAGAGATGAAGCCCCGCCTGAAAAAGATGGGACAGAAGGCCAGCGTGCAAAATGAAATCATTTTTACGGATGTAGAAATTCCCGTTGCCAACCGCATCGGTGACGAGGGTTATGGTTTTATCATTGCCATGAAAACCTTTGATCGCACCCGCACAGGAGTAGCGGCATTAAGCCTGGGCAATGCCCGTGCTGCTTATGAAACAGCTAAAGAATGGACCAAAAACCGCAAGCAGTTTGGCAAACCCATCGCCGCCAACCAGGCCATCGCTTTTATGCTGGCCGATATGGCAACTAAGATCGAAAATGCACGCCTGATTACTTGGTATGCCGCCTGGGCCTACGACAACGATCCCAAAAAAATCAATAAGCTCTCGGCGATGGCTAAACTTTATGCTTCCGACATCGGCATGGAAGTTACCACCGACGCCGTTCAGGCCATGGGTGGCGACGGTTATACATGGGATTTCGCTGTGGAGAAAATGATGCGCGACGCCAAACTTTGCCAGATTTACGAAGGTACCAACCAAATTCAGCGACTGGTGATTTCAAAAAGTATTTTGAAGGAATAAGATTTTAGAATTTATTATTAAAAACGCCTGATGTTTAAGTGTTCTACACAATATCAGGCGTTTTTTTTCGCGCTGTAGCGCAATGGATTTTTCTATTGGCTATAGAGGATAAATATCTTTCACTAACCCTGCCCTTTAGGGCGGGGCTCAGGTGAAGTGCTCCATTATCCGCGGGCTTTAGCCCGCAGTCTTTTCAAATCCGTATTTTTTTATAAAATCATTACCTTTTTTATATTTGGGGCTAAAGCCCTACTGATTCTCGCATCCTTTGATCCCCGGCCTGAAGGCCGGGGTTAGTAATTGCACCCTTTTATTTGTGTGTACACCGTAGCTCCAATTGGAGGGTCGGGGGTGAGGTTTTAGCGCAATGGTTTTTCCTACTGACTGTAACGGAAATGCGCGTGACACGCCCCTTCGCTCGAAACCATGCAGGCGCCCACCGGATCTTGCGGCGTGCACACAGTGCCGAAAAGCTTACAGTCTGGTGGCGCTTGGACTCCTTTTAATATTTGTCCGCAGATGCAGCCTTTGGGTTCACGAGTCATTTCGATGGTCACCGGAATGTTTTCGGCATTCAGATGGCTATATTTTTCTTGAAGTTTCAAACCACTTCCTGTAAGTATTCCCAGCCCGCGCCACCAGTCGTCGCGTGGCTCAAAAACATCAGCGACAAGCTCCCGGGCTTTGCGGTTGCCTTCGGGAGGAACGGCACGTCGGTATTGAATTTCCACCCGTGGGGAATCCTCTTCAATTTGCTTTATCAACATGTAAATGGCCTGCAACAAATCAAGCGGCTCGAAGCCGGATATCACCACGCCTACACGATATTTTACGGCCAGCTCTTCGTACATGCCGTTGCCGGTAATGGCGCTCACATGTCCCGGCCCGATGTACCCGTGGATGTTTACTCCTTCGTCGATAAGCGCTGCCATGGCGGGTGGCATTACTTTGTGAGAACTTAGAAAGAAGAAATTCCTAATCTGCTGCTGATGCGCAATTTTAACTCCTGCAGCGCTCCCCGGAGTGGTAGTTTCAAAACCAATGCCCGGGAAAATAATACGCTTTTCTGGATTTCTTTGTGCCAGCGAAATGGCGTCGAGAATGCTATAAACAATCCGGATATCAGCACCACGCGCTTTCTCGTTGTCGAGCGAGGAGGATGATCCCGGCACGCGGATGAGGTCGCCAAAGGTGGCAATGATTACGTCGGGAAGTCTTGCAAGTGCAATGGAATGATCGATGAAGCGGCGACTGGTGACGCACACCGGACAGCCGGGTCCAGAAAGCAGCCGGATGGTTGGCGGCAACAGTGCCGGAATGCCATATTTACGAATGGCCATGGTATGGCCGCCGCAAACCTCCATCAGATTGACAGGCCGCGTGGAGAGGGTTTTGATTTTCTCAGCAAGCGCCAGCACCAGCTTCTTGTCTCTGTATTCATCAATATATTTCACCAGCGTTTACTGAGATTTGGATTTTATTAAAAACATCATTCTTCTCCGACATTCTGCCGCCGATTATAATAATGTTGCGGATCGCCCCATTCGCCTTGTGCTACCTCGCAGCCAGCGCTTTCGATGGAGACTTTCAGGTCGGCCAGATGACTTTCCGTTTCCTCGTGTAGGTTGGGCTTATTTGCGTAAAGCTGATATCCTTCGCGGTATTTGAGTGGTGTAATGTTGGGCATAATCACATTGGCACCTATCATGAGTGCTCTTTCGCGGCCTTTCGGATGAAGCGTTTGCATGGCGGTGGTTGCAGCGATATTAATATCCGGCATCATGATTCGTAGCAGCGCCACCATTTTCATCGAAAGCTCAAAGCGTTCGTCGGCGGGCAAAAGTAGATGGCGATATTTATACAATGGCGTTTCTTCATGTTCGATGTAGGGACCCATGCCCACCATGTCGATGCTTTGATTTTTGATAAAAAGCAGATCTTCGGCAAGATGACTGATGGTTTGAAAAGGCAGCCCTATCATTACGCCTGTGCCGGTCTGGTATCCACAATCCTGCAAACGTTTCAGCGCGTCGAGGCGCTTGTCAAAGCTGTGCAGCGAATCGTTGTTGTGCATTTTTTTATAAAGCTCGCGGTTGGAAGTTTCAATGCGCAAGAGGTAACGATGCGCTCCATTTTGGCGCCAGAGGTTTAGCGTTTCAGTGGTTTGCTCGCCCAACGAAAGCGTTACGTGCAGTTCGCCTTGCGTTGCCTCGCGTATTTGCGAAAGCAGAAAAGCAATTTTTTCGACAAATATTTTATCGCTTCGTTCGCCGGATTGTAGCACCAATGAGCCAAAGCCCTTGCGATGTGCCAACAAAGCTGCTTCGAGTACTTCATCATCGGTGAGGGTATAGCGCGGAACGTTTTTATTGCTGCGCCGCACGCCGCAGTAATAGCAGTTTTTTGCGCAGCGGTTCGAATATTCAATCAGTCCGCGGTAGTACACTTTGTTGCCCACCGCCTGCAGTTTCACCTGCTGTGCCTGCTGGTACAATGCTTCTAGTTCGGCGCCCTGGCTCATCAAAAGATGGGTGAGATTATCTTTATTAAAATTTTCTAATGTCATGTTGTTTCAATAGATCCCTTACTGCTGGTGGTCAGCAGAAGCTATTATTCGTTATAAATTTTTAAAAATGGAGCAACGGATCGCTCATAAATTCCGTGCAGCCATGCGATGGCCATTCCGTAATTGGTCACTGGGATTCCTGCTTCCACAGCAGGTCGCAAGCGGTTGGTGATTTGTTTGCGGGTGATCATGCAGCCGCCGCATTGCACCACCAGCGCATAGTCATGGATGTCGCGTGGCAGCTTGTCGAGGCCTGCTACCGTGTCGAATTCCAGCGATTTTCCGGTTTCTTTCTTCATCCAATTGGGGATTTTTACCCGTCCGATGTCATCGCAGGAAACATGGTGTGTGCACGATTCCAAAATCAAAACCCGGTCGCCATCCTTCAGGTTACTAATTTTGGGAGTCCCTTTTAGATAGTTGCCAAAATCGCCTTTGTGGTGTGCCAGCATGATGCTGAAACTGGTAAGTGGAATGCTGCGTGGAACGATTTTACTTACCATGCCAAAAGCCTGGCTGTCGGTGATGACCAAAGTTGGCTGCGGTTTGGCGTATTTTAGATAATGTTTTAACTGGGTTTCACGCAGGAGGATTGCCACGGCATAATTATCAAGAATATCACGCACGGCCTGCATCTGTGGCAATATCATCCGGCCTTCGGGCGCCTCGCTGTCGATGGGCGTCACCAGCAGTACTACGTCGTCAGGAGCAAGCAGCTCACCGAGCATTGACTTGGTTTTGTATGCCGATTCCGGCACCAGTCTTTGCAAGGCTTTTATCAATTCCGGCATATCATCGGGCTGTATTGCGCTGAAGTCGATAATCGTACAAGGCTCAGAAGCTGTAATCTTTTCGCGCGCTATTTCCGAAAGGGGTTCCAGATCGCTTTTGTTGTGGATGATGAAAAATGGAATATCAAAAGATTTGAATTCGTCAATCAAGTTTTTTTCAAATCCGCCAAACATGTTGTTGGTAATGACAAGAACGGCCAGGTCGATGGTTTTGATGATGGCGCGTGTGCGGGCAATTCGTTTGTTGCCAAGGTCGCCGGTATCATCTATTCCGGCGGTATCCACCAGCACCGAAGCGCCGATGCCAGGAATCTCAATCGACTTTTTCACCGGATCGGTGGTGGTGCCGGCCGTCTCGCTTACAATGGCCACTTCCTGCCCCGCCAGCGCATTGATGATGGAGCTCTTGCCATAGTTGCGCCGCCCGAAAATTCCGATATGGGGTTTGGCATCTTTTCCTTTGGTCATGATTTGATTCGTTTTCTAATAAAAAATTTAGCGAATTGCAGGCTTCCGGCACCTTGTCACTTTTGGCAAAATTACAGAAAACCAGCCGGTAGTTTGTCGCTTCCCTTGCCCCTGAGTTTTATTTTTACTTAATTTGCAGTTACAAATTCTATCAATATAAAAGGCACTTATCATGAAACAACTACGTACTACGCTGCTGCCGCTTCTTTTGTCGGCAATTTTTTTATCTGTCAGCTTTGCTTTACTTGGCCAGGAGGCTTCACCTGTGGAGTTGCATTTTAAAAACCTGACCGTTGCGCCACAAGCCAATGCTGATCAATATTTGGCTACAGCCAATGTCGCCGAAGAACAACTCTTTAACGGAAGTTTTTATAAAATCGTTCAGTTCTATCAAATTCCTACTACCGATCAACGCCAGGAGCTCACCTCGGCTGGCATCCGTTTGCTCGACTACATTCCCGAAAAGGGTTACTTCGCAGCTTTTCGCAATGGCTTTAGCTCCGTGGATGCGAGTGCCTTTTCGCTGCGCAGTATCATCGACATATCGCCCGACATAAAACTGGCACCAATGCTTTACGCCGAAAGTTATCCTGATTATGCGTTGCGTGCCAATGGAAAAATCGGATTGCTCGTAAGCGTTTTTTCTGATGTTGACATGGAAGCCGCTTATCGTGCACTGCTTGCGCAAAATGTAGAAGTGAGTGCTCCGGATGAAGGCGCGGAATTTTTTAGCATTAATGCCGATATCGATCAAATCCGGAATTTGGCTTCGTTACCTTTTGTGGTCTATCTGGAACCAATGTATCCGGAGCCGGTGCCCGAAAACTATACCGGACGCACATTGCATCGTGGCAACGTCATCGCCTCCGATCTTTCGGCGGGGCGTCACTATGATGGTACAGGTGTTAATGTGATGCTTCAGGACGACGGCGATGTAGGACCGCACATCGACTTTACGGGGCGCATCGGCGCTCAGTACCCTGGCTATTATGGTGGCGATCACGGCGACCACTGCGCCGGGATTATTGCTGCCGCGGGGAATCTTGATCCAAAGGGGCGGGGCAATGCTTTTGGTGCAACGCTTTATGTTTATAATGCGGCGCCTCAATATCCTGGATTTACACAAATACCTTCTCATTATTTTAATAATCAAATACGTGTTACTTCCACATCCTATAGCGATGGCTGTAATGCAGGCTATACTTCGCTTGCGCGAATGCTCGACGTGCAGCTTAATATTTATCCTGCACTGGTGCATGTGTTTTCGGCAGGAAATGACGGAACAAGTGATTGCGGCTATGGCGCAGGCAACGGATGGGGAAATATTACCGGTGGCCATAAGGTGGGGAAAAATGTGATAACAGTAGCTAACCTGAATGAAACGGATGGCCTCTCCGGATCGAGTAGCCGTGGCCCCGCGCACGATGGACGTATCAAACCTGATATTTCCGCCAAGGGAACCAACGTTTACAGCACCCTGCCCGACGACGGATATGGCCTTAAAACAGGAACCTCCATGTCGTGCCCGGGCGTGGCCGGCGTGATGGCGCAGCTCTTCGACGCCTATCGTCAGCTCAACGGGGGCTCCGATCCTTTTGGTGGATTGCTCAAAGCGGTAGTGCTTAATACAGCCGAAGATCTGGGAAATAAAGGTCCCGATTTTCGTTTTGGCTGGGGACGCATCAATGCACTGCGTGCCGCCAAGGTTCTCGAAGAACATCGCTACGACTCAGCTACCATCGAAACAGGCCAAACATTCACCCATGAATTTGAAGTGCCCGAAAATACCGCCCAGATGCGTGTTATGGTTTACTGGACCGATTACCAGGCGTCTGTTAATGCCAATGTGGCCTTGGTAAACAACCTCGACATCACAGTGAGTGATCCCGAAAATACGGTTTGGCATCCCTGGGTTTTAAATCATTATCCACATCCCGATAGCCTGAACAAGCCTGCTATCCGAGGCATCGACGACCGAAATAATATGGAGCAGGTGACTCTGGATATGCCAGCAGCCGGGACGTACACTCTCTCCGTGGAAGGAACTATCGTGCCACAGGGACCGCAGAAATATTATATTATTTATGAATTTATCCCCCAGGCAGTTGTTCTGACTTATCCGGCAGGAGGCGAGCGCCTGGAGCCGGGTACCGAAGAGTTGCTTCGCTGGGATGCCTTTGGTAATGATGGACTTTTTAATTTAGAGCTGTCGCTGGATAATGGAGCGACCTGGGAAGTGGTGAAAGATAACATTAGCGGTGGCGACCGGAGTTTTAAATGGGGAGTTCCCAATGCTGCCAACGGACAGGCATGGATGCGCATTACACGTGGCGAATACACTTCGCAAACTGCGGGAGCCTTTACCATCATGTCAAAACCCCGCAACCTGAATATCGACTGGGCATGCGATAATGCGCTTCACCTGAGTTGGATAGAAGTGCCTGAAGCTACAGGATACACCATTTACAAACTTGGCGAAAAATACATGGAGCCCATCGCCACCACTGCCATCAATTCTTTTATTGTTGATAATATCAATTCATCCAACACATATTGGTACGCCGTAAGCGCCAATACTGCTGACGGCGCCGAAAGCGAGCGAACCAATGCTATTAAAAAAAGTCCGGGAACTTTCCAATGTCATCAAATTGATGCCTGGCTTACGGCTGCTCCGTCGGTCGATTGGGGACTTTTCCAGTCGTGCATGGAACTGGAAGCACTTGATGTAACAGTGGAGATGAAAAATTTTGGCCTCGAGCCGATCACAAATCCGGAATTTGGATATCAGCTTGATGCCGGGGTTATCTATACAGAAACCTATTTTGGAACCATCCAACCCGACTCTACAATTTTATTCACTTTTAGTGATCCTGTCAGCATTTTCGAAATTGGTGACTACGTGCTCAAAACCTGGGTTAACTGCGTTGCCGACGATAATCCGGATAACGATCTACTCATAACAAATCTGGAGGTAATTGAAGGCGCTTTTTTCCTGCCTGGAAATATACAGACTTTTGAAAATTTTGAGAATTGTGTTCCGGCACCACTTTGCGAGTTGCTCGATTGCCCGCTTACTGAAAACTGGATCAATTTGCCCAATCTTGAAAAGGATGATGTCGATTGGCGCGTCTGGCATGGCGGTACCAGCACATATAACACCGGCCCATCAGCCGACCACACCACCGGCACCAGCGACGGAAAATATCTTTACACCGAGCCATCGGTTATCTGTTTTGATAAGGAAGCCATCATGATGTCGCCGTGTATCGATCTTACCGGCGGCGTGAGTCCGACGCTCGATTTTTGGGTACATGCTTACGGTGCTGATATTGGCCGCCTGCATGTGGATCTTTTCGATGGCTCTAATATTCATCGCGATATTATGCCACCAATCATTGGCAACCAGGGCAATGAATGGAAAAACGTAGTGGCTGATCTGACCGAATACAACGGTAAAAAGATCGGCCTTCGTTTCAGAGTATTTACCGCTGGAGGCCAGCGCGGTGACCTTGCAATTGACGACATCGCAATCACCGACATCACTGCAATTGCAAATCTCAATGTCGGTCCGGGAGTTTTAAATCTTTATCCCAATCCGGCCAGCGGTCTGGTGAACGTTAGACTCGAAAATGCCGGAACGGAACGCTTCACACTCAACATTTACGACATTTATGGCCGGACTGTTTACACCAAAGTAGTAGTTCCCGTTGACGGGAAAATCGTGCATGTAACGGATTTGTCAGGTGTGCCCGGCGGCGTTTATTTTGTAAGGCTCATTTCGCAAAGCAATTCATACAATACAAAGCTGACCATCGAATAGAGCAGCTTTAGGGAAGAGAAAGTGTGGACGACAAAACAGCCTGTTCATAACTATAGATTTATTACAATAAAGATGAGATGAAAAACACCCTTTTCCGAACTAATTTGCATGACCTTTTATGCCTTGGTGTGGTTTTGTTGTTTTTCATTCTCTCTGCGAATCCATTGAAAGCACAGGCCAGCCAGGCAACTGACAGCACGATGAGTGCTTCTAAATTTCTTTCAAAGCTTGATGCCATAGCTGATGTTTATGGCAGCCTGCGGTTTAAAGCCGGTGCTTCCTTTGGAGGCGAGTTTGGAGTTCGCGATCAGTCGAGCAGGTTAGGAATGAGACTTCATACCAACATTACCAAAGGCATCGATGCCATCGGGCAACTGGAGGTGGGTGTAAATATGGTTGGCACCAAAACAAAAGTTGTATTTAGTGCTGATCCGGGTGGTGCTGTTGGTGAAGTGGATAACATTTTTACGTCGCGGTTAGGCTGGCTGGGCATCAATACAAAATTTGGCCAATTTACCTGGGGCAAACAGTGGTCCGTTTATTACGATATCGCTGAGTTTACTGATGCATTTCATGCCTTTGGTGGTGATGCAACGGGGACTTATGCCGCGGGAACGGATGGCTCTACTGCCGGCACCGGACGCGCGGCTAACTCCGTTCAATATCGTTTTAAGCACGACTATTTCAAAGTTGGCCTTCAGGCGCAAAACAGGTCTATTTCACCAAACAGCCAAAATTACGCTGATGCCTATGCCGCATCACTATTGATAAGCCCTGTGAAAAATCTCCAGTTTGGTGGCGCCTACAGCAAGGTGCGCGACGGTGTTGTTGATCCTGATCCAACCGAACCCCGCCTCGGCGACGAATCTATGATTGCAGGCGTGCAATACGTTAATCAGCGCCTCAACGTGAGTTTAACGGCCTGCTCGTTCACCAAACACGAAACCAACGAAGAGGACGTTTACTTTAATGGCTATGGGATTGAATTTTACGCGCAATATCGCTTTCTCGAAAGGTGGTCGGTCTATTCCGGCTTTAACTTTCTGAAGCCCAAAAGTGGCCAGCCTGTGGGCGATTACAACATACGTTATTTGGATGTGGGTGGAAGTTATTCATTTTCTAAAAGCAGCCTGGTTTTCGTAGAATTCAAACTCGACGACAGCCAGCACAGCGATGGCACCCCCTACAAAGGAAGCATAGCCGCTTTTGGTTTGTATCTTAATTTTGGTTACTGATGAAAAATATTACACCAGATTATTTAATAGAAAAAACGAACTATAACAAGCCCGTGGTTGTGGTTTACGATGCCCCTTCCGAAACTCCTTTTGACGAGATTGTGGAACTTAAAGCACAAGGCCGGGTATGTCTTTTCGCCCATTATAAAAACTGGATGAATGGCAAAACGCTTCGGTTGACGGCGACCAATTTTGGCTGCGGCGGTTGTGGCACCTGGTTTTTTGGCGTGCAAGGGCGCAGCCGCGAGAGCTACATCAGCTTTCTGGCTGATGATGAAGGATTGAAAGCAAACCACCAACTAATGGGCGAGTGGTTTGACGATGCTAAACGTTATCAGCCCGAGCATGATTCCATTTTCATTGGGCCGTATCATGCCAATGCCGCGGCTTACTCCAAAACATTTACCTTTTTTGTAAACCCCGATCAGCTTAGTGTTTTTATTACGGCTGCCAATTACTTTTCCGCGCCTTCCATGCCTGATCCGGTGAAAGTGCAGTTTGGCTCTGGTTGCTCCGAACTACTTCCCCATGTTTCCGAAGTCGCACATCCGCAGGCTACCATTGGCACCACCGACCTGGCCATGCGTAAATTTTTGCCTCCCGATATTATGGCTTTTACCGTGAACAAGCCCATGTTCGACAACTTATGCCAGCTCGACGAAACCAGCTTCCTGAACAAACCTTTTCTGGAAGGCTTGAAAAAAGCACGCGGAGGGACATTGAATTAACGGCTGAGGTAGTTGGGCTTCAAATCATGAAAAAAACAATTGCTCACGAGGATTACGTAAGGGAGTATGGCTTGTCGGTCAGCTATTTTAAGTGAAATCGACTTCATAAGATTTTATTAGCTTTGTTCATAAATTCCATAATGGTAATCTTTAGGAAATATGAAAGTATTGAATATCATTATCTCAAAAGAGGAAATTGAAAAATATGGAATACGAGAAGCCTCACTCACTTTTTCTGAACTTTTAAGCATAATCGACAGGAAACTGAACGATGCTTCAAATATTATGAGCGAGTCAGTTGAAAGGTATGATCAAACCAAATCTTATTCAGGAGAAAAAACGATGAAGGCTAGAAAAAAGAATATCATTCAAAGTATCGACAGGATTAATAATGACATAGTCTTACGGAGGTTAGAAAAATTATTAAACGAAATTGCCTTTTCTGCCAAATCAAGTTTAGATGTTTTTAAGCCTTCCAAGCATGATATCAGCGTGGCGGAGATGGTTAAAATACAAAACTACCATGGGATAGATGCTAAAGTTTTTGAAAGAATTACTGCTGAAATGGATATTAGCGAACCGCTTGATGAACTACTGAAATCCGTGTAAGATGAATTATTTACTCGACACTTGTATTCTTTTGGTTTATCTGCGGAGAAGCAACTTGTCAATTCAAATTACTAAGCACTTCCAGCCGCTAATTTCACCAAGTATTCCCATCATATCTGTGGTTAGCAAAGCCGAATTAAAATCCATTGCCATCAGGAATCAATGGGGAAAGAAAAGGCTGGATTTGCTCGAAGAATTCCTCCAACAATTTTTAATTGCAGACATCAATATTGAAACCATCATTCAACGCTATGCAGAAATAGATGCTTACAGTCAGGGTAGGCTTTCAGGACGACCTTTAGCTGTTAGCGCAAGAAACATGGGTAAAAACGATTTATGGATAGCAGCTACTGCTTCTGTATTAAAAGCCAAACTATTAACACTCGATAATGACTTTGATCATTTGAAAAATGAGTTTATTGACATAGAAAAAATCGAATACAAATACGGTGTTGAATAATTCTTGTTTCCCCCTAATTATCCGCAATCTCTTCAGCCGATAATTTGAAATAGCTGCTTCGGCCAATGCTGACAACTTCTACCGAAGGTTGGAAAGTAAATCCCCGGCGAGATTGCTCAAAAGCCGAAATCAGCAGTTCCATCGTAGCGTTGCCTACTTCCCCAATTTCTGCTTCACTACGACCCTCCAGAATTTTTATTTCCAGATGAGCAAAGGCATGAATGGATTTTCCATCGGCTATGTAGAAACTTTTGTGTCGTATCAGGCGGCTCTTACAATTGAGTAAATTGACGCCCAGCCGGGAAACCAGCATTTCGTGAAGTTTGCCGAAGAACACTGGCAAACGATCATCGGCGAACGATAAATTATCAGAAACCTCAAGTGTGATGTGCGGCATGGCATTTGTTTTTGATTTGAAAATTAATGAAAAAATAAAAAAGGAATGCAAATTTATTAAAATTAAATCTTTTGAAAACCTCGCTAGTGGCTGTTTACATCCGGTTAACATAACCGTTAAACTTAGTTAATTGAAGATTTTAATATTTTCGATCCTAAACTAAAATTCTATTTTTGCGTTCGACAATTGAACGAAAACTAAAAAATCATAATGATGAAACATTTATTTAAAACCGTAGGAATCTTATTGTTCTCGATGATGCTGCTGCATGTTGTTGCACAAAGTGGCAGCGAAATAGTACCCGGAAACGAAGTAGGCAACGATATCGGCGATTTTCAAGCCAAAGGTATTGATGGGACAGTTAAAAAACTATCGGATTTGCGTGGCAAAACGGTGCTGTTGGTGCTTTGGAATTCCAAATGTGGCCATTGTGTAACCGAGAACAAGTATTATCAGGATGCTTACAATCAGTTTCACGACAAGCAATTTACGACTGGTAAGGGTTTCGATGTTTACCAGATAGGCCTTGATAAAGAAGAAGCCACCTGGAAAGAGTACATCGAAGCCAACAATTTCCCATACAAAAACCATGTGTATGTGCTCGATAGCTGGAAAGACCCGGATGTTCGCTTCTTTGGCGTAAAGAATCTGCCTGGAACTTTCCTCATCGATGGCGACGGTATTATCCTCGAAAAAGGGTTTAGCGGCAAAGAACTGCCGACATTGTTAGAAAAATACGAGAAAAAATAGGAAATTATTTCTCAGAGATTTGTGTAGCTAAAAAATATTTGTACTTTTGCAGCCCTAAAATTTAGGGCTGTATCATTTTACTGAAGCATAAAAAATTAATTGGATAATGGCAAATCATAAGTCAGCGTTAAAACGCATCAGAGCAACCAGAGCAAAAAGAACCCTCAACAGTTACTATGCAAAAACGATGCGTAACATGGTCAAGAAGTTCAGAGGTCTGGATGACAAAGCATTAGCACAGGAGCAGTATCCCAAGCTGGCTTCGATCATCGATAAAAACGCAAAGCGTTCGATCATTCATCGTAATAAAGCTGCCAACCTGAAATCAAAGCTTTCCAGGCGCATAGCCGCTTTGTAGTTAGCCTAGCTTTTTCTGAAAAATATGATAGCCTCTCTGCCTTTGCGCAAGGGGCTTTTTTCGTATTTTCGCATTTCTATCCTAAAATGCGAAGATTATGGAATCAGACACTGGTCACAGCGCCATCCCGCAATGGGCCGAAAGCGACCGCCCGCGCGAAAAGCTGCTGCTCAAAGGCAAGGCAGCACTCACGGATGCCGAATTGCTTGCCATCCTTATCCGGTCTGGTACTCCCAAACAATCGGCAATTGATCTTTCCAAGCAAATCCTCAAGACCGTTAATAATAATTTGGTAGAACTTTCCAGGCTTGCCGTTTCCGATCTCACACAATTCAAAGGCATGGGTGAAGTTAAAGCCATCACTATTGTGGCAGCGTTGGAGTTGGGTCGTCGCAGGCGGGGTGCCGAAGCCCTGCAGCGCAAAACCATAACCTCCAGCGCCGACGCCTACGAGGTATTGCAGATGCACATTGGTGATATCGACTATGAGCAATTTGCCATCATCATGCTCAACCAGGCCAATCAGGTACTTAAAGTTGAAAGTATAAGCGAGGGTGGAGTAACCGGAACTGTAGTTGATCCAAAGCGTGTGTTCCGAACCGCCCTCACCAATAACGCCATCAACATTATCCTGGCGCACAACCATCCGTCGGGCAGCCTAAAGCCAAGCAAAAATGATCTAGATCTGACTCAGAAGCTTAAAAAAGCAGGGGAATTTTTACAAATTATGGTGCTCGACCATCTCATCCTGGGCGATAACAAATTTCTTTCGATGGCTGATGAAGGATATCTTTGATAGTGGCTGAACGACTGAATCCTTTTGAAAATCAAGCGCCAAATTACAAAAGATAAATAACAAATAAATCCCAAAAAACAAAATTCAAATAACAAATAAATCCCAAAAAACAAAATTCAAATAACAAATAAATCCCAAAAA
>CAZTCX010000016.1:32049-32992 GCA_964612515.1 uncultured Lentimicrobiaceae bacterium
ACAAAATTCAAATTGGTTTACTGGTATGGGTAATTGATTGATTGACCTTGGGTTTTATGTTATGTTAGATCTGGAATTTTACCTTTGGAATTTAGAGGGAAAGGCTTTGTCAGAAGGCAAACTTTCACTTACGGTACCGCATACGCTATCATATCTTCATAAACCTTTCGCCAGCCTGCCCAGCGTTTCTGGTCGCTCAGCGATTCATTATGCCAAAGGCTGATAAAGGTTCCGTCCACTGCTTTTACCTCA
Organism: uncultured Lentimicrobiaceae bacterium; assembly: GCA_964612515.1. Lineage (GTDB taxonomy): Bacteria > Bacteroidota > Bacteroidia > Bacteroidales > 4484-276 > SABY01. The sequence continues at coordinate 32,302 of CAZTCX010000016.1, forward strand.
TCAATCAATAGTTTCATGATGGCCAGCGACTGCTCCGGTGTTTTATTCATGTAATCTTTGAGCGTTCCTTCCATCACCTGAAAAGGATGGATCATGAGCTTGGTAACCGTTTCCATGTCGAGGTCATAAAAATAAAACGGATCGCAGATTCCAGCGCGGAAGCCTGGCTCTGAAGCATAGCCCATGGTGTAGTCGTCGGTGATGTCGAGTTGGATAAGATTGCGATAGGTGGAAGGAAAGTTAAGCCGTAGGAAATGTTGCCGGCTTTGGGTGATCTCCCGATTAAGAATACGATTGAGGCGATCGATCTCAATTTTCAATTTTGAAAAATCCTCTCCTGATGCCACGGATGGATGGATGCCAACTTGTGAATAATCGGATAGCGACTTGATGAGCACCTGAAAGTGTCGGTTGGTTACCGGCAGGTTTTTGTCGAGTCTTCCGTAATCGGCCAAAAGAATGAAGTAAATCGGCTGAAGCTGATACCTTCTTTGTATCATCAGTTGATAGTTGTAGGTATCGAAAGGGTCTTTGCGCAGGCCTAAGATTACCCGGATGCGTTCAGAAATTTCCCGCAGCTCAAGTTTGGAAAGCGCCGAAACGATGCCGCCAATTGTGCGCACAGCACCTTTGTATTTATATGCATAAGCCGAATCGATGTCGATGGTAGGCGTAAATTGATATTGTCGAT
>CAZTCX010000017.1:0-32709 GCA_964612515.1 uncultured Lentimicrobiaceae bacterium
AACAAATGGTGGCTGAGGTTGAATTCCCGGGCGGAAAAGGCATCAAAGTGCAGGATGTCGCCTTTTCGGCAAATGGAAGTGAACTGTATGCCATCGGGATGCTAAATGATGAGGATACCATTTTTGCGGTGGCCGATATTAAAGAAGAGGAGCAACTCACTTTTGTCTGGCGGCCCATCAAAACATTCTGTAGCACCCTAATGGTTACGCTGGCTACCATTTTCGATAGCAACAAAACTGTATATGCAATCGCGCGTGGTAAAGGATTGTATGCGATCGATCCCGATTCCATCGAAACCGTGCAAACTCCTGCTTTAGCATTTAACGCAAGTGGCCAACTGGTGATTGATAACAAAACCCATATCGCCTACGCTACCTTGGGAGAAGGCCTAACTGATCCGCTTCAGTACAACCAAATTTACGGCATAAATCTCAATGATAAGCCGGAGGTGCTTCAATACTTTTACATGCTCAATCAACAAGGGCAAAGCTTCGTAGGTGAAGACGACATAGAGATTGCACACGGAGGAAATGGGACGAAACTTTGTGTGGTTTCCAACGCCATACTGGGTACTTCAGACAACAAAAACCTGTTAGTTTACCAGATCCCGGAAAATACAGGAGCTTTCGAAGCTAATGCTAATTATTTGATTGACCTGGGAGCCGATACGGATATAAAACTGGCTTTTAATACGTCAACAGAATTTTTGATGGTTATTTATGAGGACAGTTACCGTGTCCGGCTTGTCAGCCTTTTCAACACAGAATTTCCGCAACTTTTGGACACTTATCATCACCCTGTACAGATTTATCCCGAAAGCATCGCCATGAGCAAGTCTCCCGACAATCCAGAGGTTTTCGTTTACAACTGGGTTAGTAATACTTTTAATATAATTCCGGCCAAACGGTTCTATCCTGATGCTATCTTTCCACTCGACGTATTGACAACCTACCGAAAGGATGTACTTGAGGCTTATATCGGTTTGTTCAGTAAGCTCATCCAATACCTGAAGGATTGTATTTGCGATCAGTTACTGCTGAAATGCCCGACCTGTGATAAGGAAGGCAAATTGTACCTGGCCTGCGTAAGCATACGCGAAAACCAGGTTTACAAAGTCTGTAATTTTTCGAAACGAAAATATGTGAAGTCATTTCCTGCTTTCGACTACTGGTTGTCGTGGATACCCATCGGGCCATTGGTTCGGAAAGCTGTCGAGACGGCGTGTTGTGCTGTGCTACCCGATCTTTTTGGAAACGTCAAAATTGGTGGTGATAAACAAAAGGGCGTGAACATGAAAGGAACCCAGATGAAATATGGAATTGCGAGCTTAAAGAATTTCAATTTCGATACAATATTCAAAGAAAGAAAAACACAGTCCAACGTGCTTCAGGGTCTGGCCGGCGACTGGCTTGGCAACCTCACTAAAAAGCAAGTGGTGGCGCCCGAACGAACAGTGAAGCAAGCTGCGATGGTTGGGAAACCAGTGGATGAGGTGAAGACCAAATTGGAAAATGCAAATATTGAAGTGACCCGCACAGAACTCTTCGACCCGCTGAAAGGCCCTAAAAACCTGATGAAGTTTACCATGGCACCCACCAACCTGAAAGAAAATTCGAGGGTGGTTCTTTACGAAGAAAATGGTAAAGTGAAATATTATGCCCTGGAGGATAAAGGACCTGCCAATGTGGAGGAACTCCGCACGCAAATCAACACCCAACAGGCGAAGATCGAAGAGGTAACGGCATTGCAGACAGAAGTTAGCAATTTGAAAACACAATTAGAAGCCGTTCAGGGCGCACATCTGAAAGCGCTTTCTTCGAGAGACAAGCAAATTGAAGAGCTGCAAAAATCGGTAACGCAAATCAGCAAAATCTCAACCGATTTCGATTTGCTCAAGACACAAGTAACTCAGTTATCAAATATCAAATTAATTCCACCGAAGAAGGGAGGGTTTAAATAACCCACTGAATGAGTTTATTCACTGAGATGAAATAGGGAACATCAAACGGTTTAACCAAATCGTTCCTTTTCGGAGGTAATGAGTTTTTGGCAAATCATAGGTGGCTAGCGGACAAGTAAAAGAAAAAGGGGTTCTATTTTAGGGCTCCTTTCTTTTTTAGAAGCCATTATCTATGCATCAAAAACCAAAAGACAAACTTCAACTTTTATAAAAAACATAGATTGCCTGGTAGAAGACGAGCTCCACCTCTATGTGAAGCATTTGCCGGAATTTGTGAATTGCCAGAAAGTGATCCAAAAGTTTAAATAAATAGCTGCAACATAAAAGGAACAAAACTACATCACCACCCGGGTTCGGTTTAACACCGGAACGATTCGGCCGCAAGCCTCCAAAATCATTGAAATAAACAGAATATGAATAACAGCGAAACAGTTTTTGTGACTGGTGCAGATGGAATGCTTGGTTCTAGTGTTTGCAGGGAGTTGGTCAGGCAAGGTTACGCTGTTAGAGGCATGATTTTGCCTGATAGAAATTTAAGTGTACTGTCCGGTTTAAAAATTGAAATTGTTGAAGGGAATATCCTGGATAAAGAGCTACTTCAAAAAGTTATGCGCACTTGCGACTTTGTTATCCATGCAGCGGCATCAACATCAGTATGGCCCAGTCGCTCAAAAATGGTGATGGATGTTAACTTCGAGGGCACTAAAAACATAATGGAAGTTGCTGAAAAACTTAATATGAAACGCATGGTTCATATTGGTACTGCCAATTCGTTCGGCCATGGATCTAAAGAAAAACCCGGTGATGAAACAATGCCATTTGTATTTGGCAAGTATGGTTTAGATTATATCGACAGCAAATATGCTTCTCAAGAAATGTTGCTTGAAAAACATTTATCAGATGGGTTTCCAATTATTATCATAAATCCGACCTATATGATAGGCCCTTTTGATTCTGGCCCTTCATCCGGGAAAATGATTATCGAATTACTACAAGGCAGGATTCCTGGCTATACTGCTGGTGGCAAAAATTTTATTAGCTCAACGGATGTAGCAATAGCTGCTGTTAATGCGCTAAAGCTTGGCAGGCTGGGCGAATGCTATATTGCCGGAAATGAAAATCTTGACTACAAAGAGTTTTTCAAAAAGGTTTGTGCTGTAAAGAATAAGAAATTCAGGTTAATTAAAGTGCCCGGATTTCTGGTTTTATGTCTCGGTTTTTATAATTCTGTAGTGGCACGAGTAATCAACAAGGCACCAAAACTAAGCTATACGATGACACGAATGGCCAGTGTAGGTCAATATTATTCATCGGAAAAAGCCAGACAAGAATTAAAATTACCACAAACTCCCATTGAAAAAGGTATAGAACTGTGTGTTGATTGGTTTGAATCAAATGGATATTTAAAATGAAATCAGCTGAATTTTATAAGAATAAAGTTGTGCTGATTACTGGTGCATCCATGGGCATAGGAAAAGAGCTAGCCTTGCAAATTTTGCAATTTGGAGGCAAAGTTATCATTACAGGACGCAATGAAGCAAGGTTGCTAGCTGTTCAGGAAGAATTTCATGAGTATTCGGAAAAATTACTAATCCATACAGGCGATGTCGGCAATTATGAAAATGTGGTTGAACTTATTGAAAAAATTATCCTTAATTTTGACAGACTTGATGTATTGATAAACAATGCTGGTATGTCGACTGATTTTGGGGAGTTAGAAATTATCACGGATAAAGTTGTCCACGAAATAATTGACACCAATTTAAAGGGAACACTATTTCCAAGCATGGCAGCAATCCCAAAATTAAAAGAGACAAAAGGTTCTATATTATTTATTTCAAGTATTGCCTCTTTTCGGGGGATACCAGCCTATTCATTATATTCACTTTCCAAAATGGCGCTTACTGCTCTTGCTCAAAGCCTTAGGATTGAAAATAAAAAGGCGGGTTTATTTGTGGGAATAGCATACGTTGGTTTTACAGAAAACGAATCAGGCAAGAGGGCACTTTCTCCTGATGGGAAGCTTAATAAGATACCCATCCGAAACAGATTGATTGCTCGCCCCCGCTCATTAACCGCACAAATTATATTGAGTCAAATTTCAAACAGAAGACCCAGGAAAATTCATTCAATCTTTGGAATATTAATTTTTATCCTCGGTAAATACACCCCCTTTGTTGCAAACTTAATAAATGAAAAAATCTATAACAACAAAGTGAGATCAAGGCATTCTGTGGAAATTAATTCTTCTTATCAAAAAATGAATAACACTGACAATATTTCAGGAACGCGATGATCATAAACGCCAATTGCCAATAAATAAGACTTAAACGCAGTCGCAGGGAAAAGAAAAATACCTGTCCGCCAGTTTAGACGGTGAAGCTCACAATCATGAATATGATAGTTCTTTAAGTGTTTTTCGTACAAATCTCCACCAACCCAATCTTACCAAAACGCCCCTACGCAATTCCCCCTCCCTCCCCTTTCCTATTTCCTTTTCTTCAACCTTTCAAACCCTCCGTTTTGAAAAACGAAAAACTGACAAGGAAAGAAATCATTGACAAGTTTTTAAAACAAGCGGATTGGAATGTTACGGGTTGGACTCAGGTGGTGGAAGAGTTTGATATTCACCTCACCGTGGTGGAAGATCCGGCTACTCCATATGTGAAGCGTAATGGCTTTTGAGAGTTGCCACCAGGTTAAATGCGACCGTGATTTAAGAACCATTGCACGAAACAGATCCACGAAAATTTAATATAGAATAACTGTCCCAGTTGAATTCAAGGTGTTCACTTTTCATTTGATCTAACCAAATGCCCTGTTGATTGTAAGTAATGAAAGACCCCGGTAGCAAATACCGGGTTTTTTTTTGCTAATGTAAAATTGAATCTAACTTCACAACCCGATAACATTCCTTCCCATCAACACATTATCTTTGCGGCGATGGAAATTATCAAAAAATACTTCGCCGACCTTTCTGATCGGCAGTTGGAGCAACTGGGGCAGTTGCAGGAGCTTTACACTTTTTGGAACGAACGCGTGAATGTGATCTCGCGCCTCGACATCGAAAATCTCTACGAGCGGCATGTGCTGCATTCGCTGGCCATTGCCAAAGTAATTAGTTTTGCTGATGGCACGCAGGTTATCGATGCGGGCACGGGTGGTGGATTTCCGGGTATCCCGCTGGCCATCCTCTTTCCGGAGGTCAGGTTTCACCTCATCGATTCTATTGCAAAAAAGATAAAAGTGGTGCAGGCTGTCACCGAAAGCCTTACGCTGACCAATGTAACGGCCGCCGCAGTGCGACTGGAGGAGATCAAAGAAACCGCAGACTTTGTTGTAAGTCGCGCGGTGACGCAGCTTCCGCAATTTGTGCAATGGGCAATGCCCCGCATCCAGGCTGGCGGAAACAACAGTTTGCCCAATGGAATCCTCTACCTCAAAGGCGGCGACCTCAACCCTGAACTGATGCAAATAAAGCTGCACAGTCAGGTGTATCCGCTCAGCCGCTACTTCGATGAAGAATTTTTTGAAACCAAAGCGCTGGTGCATCTTTGGAAACCGGCGGGGGTGAAAGAGAATTTTAAAAACCTAAAACAGAAAAAAAGCAGATAATGATAGATTTTAAAGAAAAGGCAAATCTGTTAAGAGATCATTGCGACACCGTCGCAACAATTGAGTTGGAGGGACCTGATCGAGATCGCCATCGTTGAAAAGTCAGAATCACAATAAAACAAATCCCAAATTAATTGTAACTATTTAGCTGCTATCGAATAATTAATTCTTAAGGACGTGGAGAACTTCTTTTTTTTACCTCACCTCCGACCCCTCTCCAATTGGAGAGGGGAGCACTTCTGTCGGGCTTTATGGGAGTTCACCAGGCTGAGCGCTTCGTTTGGGTTTTCCGCTATGCCACGAAAGATAGCTCCCTTCCCCGTATCGGGGAAGGGTCGGGGATGGGGCATTAGCGGCGAAAGGACTGAAACGATTGTTGTAAGCATTACCACCTAAATAGATACAAAAAATTTCAATATTAAAAAGTCAATGACCAGGTTTCGACAAGCTCAACCAGCGGCTATACGAAAGAAATGATAAGCTAATCATTGAATTTTGTTTTTTGGGATTTATTTGTTTTTTGGGATTTGCTTTTTGTTTTTTTCTAAAAATTTCGACTAAAAGAAATAGGTGAACAGTGAATAAGTAATCTGATTAAAATAAGCTATGCAAATCATCTTCATCCTCACAGAACCTGCTGTGCCCGAAAATGTCGGGGCTGCTGCGCGCGCGCTCAAAACGATGGGTTTTGATGCGCTGCGGCTGGTGCGCCCGTGCGCTTTCTTGGAAGGAAAGGCACGCTGGGTAGCGCATGCTTCCGCAGAAATACTGGAGCAGGCTTCCGTTTTTGACTCACTTGACGAAGCGCTTTCGGATATCGATTTTGCTGTGGCCACCAGTGCCAAAGAGCGATCGGTGCGCGGCGACCACCACGCGGCCAATCTTTTGCCCGAACTGCTGAAAAGCAAATCCGGCACCATGCAAAAAGTGGCTATCGTCTTTGGCCGCGAGGAGTCGGGGCTTACCAACGACGAGATGGCACGCTGCCACATCTCTACCTACATTCCCATGGCCACCATTTATCCGTCGCTCAACCTGGCGCAGGCGGTGATGCTCTATGCTTACATTCTTTCATCTTCCCGGCAGATGCCAGCCGCTTTACAAACTGCGTCGCCGGATCAGGCCAAGCTTTCGGTGTTGCTGCAACAAACAAAAGAGATACTCGACGACACCCACATCAGCCACAGCGAAGTGTTTTACAACCGCATCCTGGAGCGCGTGTCACTACTCAGCGACAATGATACCGGCCTGATGCTTGCCGCAATTTCTGCTATTATGGAAAAATACGGCGGGAAGGAAAAGGAAGAGTGAAGGAAATTGTACTTGAAGAGTTCCTTCTAGCAAAATCACCAGGTTATCAGTTTACGCTTTTGCAATTGGTTTTTTTAAAATTTGAAATTTGTTTGAAATTTGTTTTTTTGCGAATTGTAATTTACCACAAGACGATTGAATGGCAAATGAATAACCCTAAAGGTCCAAGAGATATAATTGTGATGGCTCCGCTGCAAGGATTAACAGAAGCGGAATTTCGGCGCGCCTGGTCGCGACATTTTTCGGGCATCCACCAGATGATGAGTCCGTTTATCGCACTTGCCGAAGGATCGCGTTTCCGGCAGCAACACCTGCGCGACGTTCTGCCCGAAGCCAATCCCGGACTTACGATCATACCGCAAGTATTGGGCAACGATGTACCGAAATTTGTGCTGCTGGCGCACCGCCTTCAGGAGCTGGGCTACGCCACCGTCAACTGGAACCTGGGCTGCCCCAAGCCATCGGTGGCCCGCAAAAAGCGCGGCTCCGGTTTGCTACCTTTTCCCGACCTGCTGCGTCAACTGCTCGACGAAATCATCCCGGCGCTGCCCATCGCACTTTCCATCAAAACGCGGCTGGGCTATCACCACCCGGAAGAATTTGAGAAACTGACGGAAGTTTTTAACGACTATCCGCTTCAAAGCCTCGTCATCCATCCGCGTATCGGCATGCAGATGTACGATGGCGCCATGCATTTGGAAACTTTCGACGCAATCGTCGATCGCATAAAACATCCCTGGATTTTCAGTGGCGACATCACCGACAGGGAAAGCTTTCTGGCCACACGCAAAAGATACCCGACTGCCACCGGCTGGATGCTGGGGCGCGGAGTGCTTGCCAATCCGTTTCTCGCCGAACAAATATCGCTGCCTGCCACACCTGCTCCGGACGAAACCCACCGCCACAGGTTGCACGACTTTTACTACGATCTGATGCAGGAATTGGCTGACAAAGGACGTTCACCGCTTGCACAACTGGGCAAGAAAAAAGATTACTGGTGGTATTTTGTGCGCTGGTTCACGGATTCCGATCAGCTTTTCGAGCGATTCTCACACCTTAACGATCCCAACGCTTTTGACGCTGAAGTAAGACGCATTCTTTTGGAACAGCCGATTGCTACTTTTGAATCACGAGGAGGAAATGTTTAACGAAAATAAGGGAGGAAGTAGTGGGTAGAAAATAGTGGAAATTTGCAAGGATTTCCCTGCACTCTTTATTATTGGAAGCGTTACATAGCTAAGTCGGTTTGATGTTGGGATCACCCCTTTCAGTCCCTTTTATACTTTTTAAAAGCACCCTCTCCTTCTATTTTTGTACTTTTGGCTTTGGTTTGTCAATTATCGAGAACCTAAATCTGTCTCACGAAAGAATCCGACTGATGAAACACACGCTACTCCTTATTTTAGCAACTCTGCTTCTGGTGGCTTTTTCGGCGTGCAGTCAGCAAAGCCAAAAAGCGAATACCGACGGTAGCCTGGCCATGGGCGACAGCCTGAACCTGGATGACTTGCACCGCCGCACCTTCGATTATTTCTGGGAAACTGTCGACAGCGTGAGCGGCCTCACCCCCGACCGCTGGCCTACCAAATCGTTTTCGAGTATTGCCGCCATGGGTTTCGGATTTACCTCCTATATTATTGGAGTGGAAAATAATTACCTAACACGCCAGCAAGCCGCTGAGCGCGTTTTGAAAGCCCTCCGTTTCATCATGAACCTGCCTATGGGCGATGCCACTTCCGGCGTGGCCGGGTACAAAGGCTTCTTTTATCATTTCCTGGATATGCGCACCGGGATGCGCTTCAAACAAGTGGAACTTTCTACCATCGATACTGGGCTGCTCATGGCCGGCATCCTTTCGTGCTACGAATATTTCGATAGCAGCGACAGCACTGAAACAGAAATCCGACACCTTGCCGACAGCCTCTACTGCCGCGTGGAATGGGACTGGTTTCTTAACGATAACCAATTGTTATCCATGGGCTGGCATCCTGAGAAAAAGGAATTTTTGGCTGCAGAGTGGAGCGGCTACGACGAAGCCATGATCCTGAACATCCTGGCGCTGGGTTCCCCTACCCATCCCATTCCTGCCATAGTGTGGGAAAATTGGACGGAGACTTATCTGTGGGCCGATTTTGAGGGTTTTGAACATGTAAACTTTGGCCCCCTTTTCGGGCATCAATATTCGCACATGTACATCGACTTCCGCGAAATTCAGGATGCTTACATGCGTGCGCGCGGCATCGATTATTTCGAAAACTCGCGTCGTGCCACCCTTGCCAATCGGGCGTATTGTATGCAAAATCCGACAGGATTTACAGGCTACGGCGCCGATGTGTGGGGACTTTCGGCTTGCGACGGCCCCGGCCACAAACGACAACAAGTGGGCGACACCACAATTGAGTTTATGAGCTACCGCGCACGTGGCGCCGCCGCCGATTATCTGGTGGATGACGGCACCATAACTCCTACTGCCGCCGGCGGTAGCATACCGTTTGCGCCCGATACGTGTTTATCCGCTTTAAGCGAAATGTATAAACTCTATGGCAAGCGGCTTTACGACCGCTATGGATTTAAAGACGCTTTCAATCTCACTTTCGTAAACGAAGAAAATCCTGATGGCTGGTTCGACAAGGATTACATCGGAATCGATCAGGGGGCCATTCTCATCATGCTCGAAAACCATCGATCTGAGCTAATTTGGGATTTGATGAAACGTAACAAATACATCCGGGATGGCCTGCAAAAAGCCGGGTTCAGAGGAGGCTGGCTGGAAAATTAAAAAGATTCAATAAAATGTTAAGCTAATTATTAGACATTTGTTGGAAATATAAAAATATCAAAGATGAAATCATTTAAAATTTAGAAATATGAAATCAAAACTACTACTGCTACTGATTCTCATTGCCGGTTTCGCTACCGTTCAGGCACAGCAAAAAACTGTGACCGGAACGGTGACCGACAACGCTGACGGCACGACGTTGCCGGGCGTCAACATATTGATCAAAGGCACCTTTACGGGAACGGTCACCGACGTAAATGGCTTCTACACAATTCAGGCTGCTCCCGACGATGTGCTGGAATTTTCGTTTATCGGATACGAACAACAGGACAAGACTGTGGGCAGCCAGTCGGTTATTAATGTGGCTTTATCGGCTGCTACCACTTTTCTCGACGAAGTGATCGTGGTGGGCTACGGCCAGTTGCTCAAAAGCCAGGTGGTGGGCGCCATCACCAAAGTGGATGGCGGGAAGTTAGCACGTGAACCAGTTCTTACGGCTGCACAGGCGCTGCAAGGCAAAAGTGCCGGTGTGCAGGTAATCTCAACCGGCAAGCCCGGCGACCAGCCGCAGGTGCGCGTGCGCGGCATCACCTCCGTTACCGCCGACGGCAACCCGATTTATGTGGTGGATGGTATGATTACCACCGACATTACCAACATCAACAGCTCCGACATCCTGTCGATGGAGGTGCTCAAAGATGCCGCCTCGCAAGCCATCTACGGAAGCCGAGCCGGCAATGGTGTGATCCTTATCACCACCAAATCGGGAAAATCCGGCAAAATGAAGGTGAATTTCGACAGCTATATAGGCTTTCGCCAAATGACCAACAAAGTGAAAATGGCCGATGCTAAGCTCTACGCCGACTATACCAACGAAGCCCGTGCCTACGACGGTCAGGCTCCACTGTTTGACACTGACTCATTAAAATACAATACCGACTGGTTTGATGAAGTGAGCCGTGCCGGGCTGATGAACAACTACAACCTGAACATCAGCGGCGGCACCGACAAGGTGACCTATTATTTCAGTGCCGGCTATTTTGTGGACAACGGCATCATCGAAGGCAACGACTATTCGCGGTATGTTTTCAGACTTGCCAACGATTTTAAGCCAGCCGACTTTATAAAACTCGGTTACAATCTGAACATCAATGTATCTAAAAACGACAACAAACCCAATGTTTTCGACGATTCTTACCGCATGGCACCAACGGTTCCCGTTCATTACCCGAACGGCGACTGGGGCTATCTGGAGGCGCTAAGTGTCGCCAACCCGGTAGCACGGCTGCATTATACCAACGACATTTTTAAGCAACAGCGTTTGATGGGAAATGTGTATGCCGAGCTGAAACCAGTGGATGGGCTTACCCTCCGCAGCAGTTTCAACTTCGATCGCTACAACAACGATGGAACTGTCTATGTTCCTCAATATTTTATCTGGAGCGGACAGAAGAACGACCCTTCCGATCTGACAATATCTTCGGGCAAAGGATTCTACTGGATTTTCGACAACCACGCCAATTACACCAAGACCTTTGCAATGCGTCATCAGATCAACGTAACCGCCGGATACTCCTCTGAACAAGACAAATACAGCTCACTTTTTGGCAACGTAAAAGATGTACCCAACCAAAGCAACTTGTGGTATATCGGGCAGGGCGACCTTACCACCGCCACCAGCGGTAGCTCGGGCGATTTGTTCACACGAGCCGCAGGGTACGGACGTGCTACTTACACCTACAATAGCCGCTACAGCTTCAGCGGCTCGCTGCGCCGCGACGGCTCCAGCAACTTCCCCGTCAACGAAAAATGGGGAACTTTCTGGTCGGCAGGAGTTACCTGGATTGTGACACAGGAAAATTTTATGAAACACCACAATTTCTTTGACGAACTTAAACTACGTGGGAGTTATGGAAAAATTGGCCAGGACAACCTCCGCAACCTGGGTGTGCTCACTGGCGTCACCATCCTGAATAATTATTACGCTTTTGGCGGACAAAACGGAACGCCACAACAAGCCATCACTTTCGATCAGATAAAAGACGCGCAAGCCACCTGGGAACCTACCACAGGTTATGATATTGGTATAGAATTCCTGATCGTCGACCGCCGCTTGCGTGGAGATGTGGGCATCTACAACAAACTTTCCAACAACTACGTGAGCATCACCCTGCCTTCGGCTGTTGGCGACGCCGACCGCACCGTGTTTTCACAAGCTGCCGATGTGCGCAACAAAGGAGTGGAAATCGCTCTTAACTGGAATGACAAAATCTCTGACGATTTCACCTATTTCGTTGGTGGCAACATCACCTTTAATAATAATAATGTGGAATCGGTGGATGGCAACCTGCAGCTCCGCGGCGGAAGCCTGGGCAATGGCGAGATCGTTACCTACACCGTGGAAGGGCAACCCATCGGAAGTTTCTGGGTGTATCAGACAGAAGGTATCTATCGCACACAGGAAGAGATTGACGCGTCCCCTCACTTTACCGGTGCGAAACCCGGCGACCTGATTTATGCTGACGTAAATGGCGACGGCACATTAAGCGAACTCGACCGTGTGTTTGCAGGCAGCTATCAGCCTAAGTTCTATTATGGTATCAATGCCGGCATCAATTGGAAACAGCTCGACTTTTCGGTAGATTGCTATGGCAACGGTGGTAACAAAGTTTATAATGGTAAAAAAGGTTTGCGCTTTGGCAACGACAACATCGAAGATGATCGCGCTGCCAACCGCTGGTCGCCCGAAAATCCAAATGGTTCCGAACCACGCGCCTCCAATAGCATCCCTAAGCCATCCACTTATTTCGTAGAGTCGGGGTCGTTTTTCCGCATCAACAATATAACACTGGGTTACACCCTGCAGCTTAAAAAATGGGAAAACCACAGCGTGCGGTTTTACGTCACTGCGCAGAATCCCATCATCTTCACGAAGTATTCGGGTTTTACACCTGAACTGCCCGGCTCGAACACCAGCAGCGGCATCGAGCTGAACATCTACCCGGTAACATCTGCATATTTATTCGGCATCAACGTTCAATTTTAAATTGTAAATATTATGAAAAAATATATTCATTTCATCATCGTACTCGTGGCAACCTCTGTGATAATGGGTGCCTGCGACAAGGACTGGCTCGACCCGGCACCGGAAAACCAGCTCATCACATCCGACTCAACTTTTGCCGATCCGGCCAACGCCACACGTTTTGTTAATGCCGGCTATGCCAACCTACTCACCTGGGAGCAAAGCGCCTTTTCGTGGATGGGCGTGGCCAGCATCACCTCCGACGACGCCGACAAAGGCAGCGATCCGGGCGACCTGGGTGCCGACAAAGACCAAATGGACGCCCTCACCTACACGCCTACCACCATCTCGGTAACGGAAGTATGGAAAGGTAACTTTCAGGGCGTTTCCAATTGCAACCAGGCATTGGCCAATGTTCCAAAATTCGACATCCCGCAGGATTTGAAAAACCGCCTCATGGCTGAAGCCAAATTTCTGCGTGCTTATTATTATTTCAACCTTGTGCGCACCTTTGGCGACGTGCCAATACTTGATAAAGTTGTAGATTCTGAAAATCCTGCTGATATTAATAACGCCAATACACGGATGCCGGTAAGTGAGGTTTATGCCTTTATCGAGCAAAATCTAAATGATGCGATCGCAGTGCTTCCGGTGAGTTATCCTGCAAGCGAACTGGGACGCGCCACCAAGGGAGCAGCCACCGCGCTGCTGGCAAAGGTGAGTATGTACGAAAAGAAATGGCAACAGGCATTCGATCTAACCAACCAGATCATCAATGGCGAGGTGGGCAGCTACGGCCTGGTGCCGGACTACGCCACCATCTGGCGCGAAGTGGGCGAAAACAGTATCGAGTCACTGTTTGAAGTTCAGGCACGTGCCGGACTGCCGATTGCGGCTGTGCAGCAGTTTTGCTCACCACAGGGTATTCGTGGCGGGAAGTTTTCTTTTGTCGGAAACAATGGCCGCGACACCACCGCCTTTACGGGATGGGGTTTTAACACGCCATCGGACGACCTTTTCGACAGCTATGAGCCTGGTGACCTGCGCCGCAAAGCCACCATCATGTCCATCGGCGACACACTTTTTGATAATGTTATTATTGTAAATGCCGCCAACCCCCGCTACAACTACAAAACCTATGTGAGCAAATACGAAGAGAGCTGGAGTGGCAACGACGACCGTACCAATAAGAATGTTCGCATCCTGCGCATGGGCGAAATTTACCTGATCAATGCCGAGGCCGCCAACGAGTTAGGCAATACAGGCAAAGCCGTCTCTTCACTCAACGAGATTCGTCACCGTGCCGGCCTGGGCGACACCCCCGCCTCCGGACAAGATGCTCTTCGTCAGGCTATCTGGCGCGAACGCCGCTTTGAAATGGCCATGGAATACGACCGTTTCTTCGATCTGGTGCGTCAGGGTAGAGCAGGCGAAGTGATGAGAGCAAATGGTAAAGCCTTTGTAGATGGTAAAAATGAAGTTTTCCCTATTCCGCAAAGCGAGATTTACGCCAGTGGTGGAAAACTTACCCAAAATCTTGGTTACTAAAGCATGATGATAATGAGCAGGAAATCTTTATTAATACTTATTCCTTTATTAATTTGTGCGTCACATCTGGTTGTAGCTCAAAAAATCACCAGCGACAATGCGGCTATCGAAAACAAGATAGACGCACTGCTGCAGCAAATGACGCTGGAAGAAAAGATTGGGCAGATGACGCTCTACACCAGCGACTGGGACGTGACCGGCCCCACCATTCGAAGCGGCTACCGCAAGGATATTGAAGCCGGAAAGGTGGGCGCTATTTTTAATGCTTACAGTGTGGATTACGTCAGGGATCTACAAGAAATGGCCGTTGAAAAAACACGTATGAAGATACCTCTGATGTTTGGCTACGACGTGATTCACGGCCACCGCACCATTTTTCCGATGCCATTGGCGCAAGCCGCCACCTGGAACATGGAAGCCATCGAACATTCCGAACGCATCGCCGCCATCGAAGCCACTGCAGAAGGCCTCAACTGGACCTTCTCGCCAATGGTTGACGTTGCGCGCGATCCACGCTGGGGGCGCATCATGGAAGGCTCCGGCGAAGACACTTACCTCACAAGCCGCATTGCTGTAGCACGCGTCAAAGGTTTCCAGAGTAATGACCTGGCCGCTGATAACACGCTGGTAGCTTGCGCAAAACATTATGCCGCTTACGGCGCCGCGCTTGCCGGCCGCGACTACAACACGGTGGATATGTCGGATCGCGTTTTACGCGAAACCTACCTACCGCCCTTCAAAGCCTGCGTGGATGCCGGAGTAGGCACCTTTATGACCAGTTTCAACGAAGTGGATGGGATTCCGGCCACTGGCAGCGAATATCTGCTGCGCGAAATCCTGAAAAAGGAGTGGGATTTTGATGGCTTCGTTGTAACCGATTACACTTCCATCGCCGAAATGGTTCCCCACGGAATCGTGGCCAACAACAAGGAAGCAGGCGAACTGGCAGTGAATGCCGGGGTGGATATGGACATGCAAAGTGGCATTTTCAACGACTTCCTGGCGCAGTCTGTCAACGAAGGCAAAGTAAAAGTTTCGGATATCGATGATGCCGTCCGGCGTATTTTGCGTATCAAGATGTTGCTTGGGTTGTTTGACGATCCATACAAATATTGCAACAAGCAACGACAGGACACCCTTATTTACCATCCCGAGCATCTGGCGTTTGCACGTGCGTTTGCCGCGGAAAGCATGGTACTACTCAAAAATCAAAACCAGACACTGCCTTTATCCAAACAAACGGGAACCATAGCTGTGATAGGGCCGTTGGCCGATAGCAAAAAGGATATGATTGGTGCCTGGTCGGCAGCAGGAGATTTTAACAAAAGCGTGACGGTGCTGGAAGGTATCAAAGAAAAAATACCAACGCAGCGGGTGGTTTATGCCCGTGGCTGTGAAGTGGAGGGCGATGACCGTTCTAGTTTTGACGAGGCTGTAACTTTGGCAGGGCGCTCCGATGCAGTGATTTTGGTAATAGGCGAAACAAAAGAGATGTCGGGCGAAGCTGCCAGCCGCTCGGAAATTACCTTGCCCGGCGTGCAACAGGAGTTGGCCGAAGCGCTTATCGCAACAGGAAAACCTGTGGTGGTGGTGCTGATGAATGGCCGCCCGCTCGACCTTTCGTGGCTCGATGCCCATGCGCCGGCGATTCTGGAAGCATGGTTCCCGGGAACACAAGCCGGACATGCTGTGGCTGACGTGCTTTTTGGCGACTACAACCCTTCCGCAAAACTCACTGTGAGCTTCCCTCGCAACCTTGGTCAGGTGCCGATATTTTATAATAATAAAAATACAGGCCGTCCCATGTCGGCGGAAAAATACACCAGCAAGTATCTGGATGTTCCCAACACACCGCTCTATCCTTTTGGCTACGGGCTAAGTTACACTACATTTAAGTATGATAATCTGAGAATTTCATCACCAGTTCTCAAAGCAAATCAAAAGGTTGAAGTATCAATCCAGGTGACCAATACAGGTAAAATGGCAGGCCACGAGGTGGTGCAGCTTTATGTGCGCGATCTGGTGGGCAGCGTCACGCGGCCGGTGAAAGAGCTGAAAGATTTCCGTAAGATTTACCTTGAACCCGGGGCACAATCGGTTGTTACTTTTGAAATTACACCTGCAATGCTCGAATTCCTGACCCGCGACATGCAGTGGGCTGCCGAGGCTGGCGACTTTGAGGTTTTTGTAGGTACGGATTCAAGCACGACCAACGTGATCCTTTTTAGTTATTCACCATGATTTTAAAATCATTTATCATGAGATTTTTAAAAAATAAAATTGCATTTCTTTTAATAATGATAATAATCACAGGTCTGGGCAAAGCAGAAGCCCAGACCTGGTTTTATTTTCAGGATAGCCCCGATGAAACGTTTTATGATTTTAGCTGGCTTACGGTAAGCGCACCTAGTATGCTTGAGGTAGCCGGCGCCGACAGCCATCGCTTTCCGGTGGAAAATGAAGTACCGGCACAGCAAGGTATCAACGCGCTGCGGCTTTCGTGGACTTCCAACGCGGGAGGTACCTGGCAAGCCATTGCTGCCGGCCTCAACTGGACAGCCAAAAATGTTGCCAGTGCTGATACGCTACTCTTTTTTCTGCGCAGCCCGGAAGTTTTCAATAGCCAAAATTTGCCAGCAATTTTTATGGAAGATGCAGATAATAAACAAACCGTGAAAGTTGCACTCAGCGACTACAGCAGCGACTTATCTCCACACGAATGGACAAGAATAACCATTCCGATGACGCCATTTTTTGCTTCGTCGGGGGTTAATTTTGAAGCTATCAAAACCATTGGCTTTGCGCAAAAATTGGCCGACGGCAGCGCACACATGCTTTATGTGGACGATATGCGCATCTTCAAAGGCGACGGAACTTCGCCACCGGTGGCAGCTCCGCAAGGAGTTATTGCCAAAGGCTACGACAGCCATGCCTATCTCACCTGGCAGCCCAACACCGAAAGCAATCTGAATGGCTATGAAATCTATCTTTCGACCAATGGCGGCGGCACTTTTACGAAACGTGGCACCGTAAGCAAAACCGATACAGCTTTCACAGATTTTGTGCGTCCCTTGGGTACGAATCTAAACCTATCGTATAAAATGACCGCACTCAACGATGCCAACGAACCATCCCCATTTTCCGAAACCGTACAAACGACCACTTTCGACATGAATGATGAGCAACTTATGGAGATGGTGCAGGAGGCGACGTTCCGCTACTTTTGGGATTTTGCACACCCTGCCTCGGGCATGGCGCGCGAACGCAACACCTCCGGCAATGTGGTGACCACAGGCGGCAGTGGCTTTGGCATCATGGCACTTTTAGTGGGAATGGAACGCCAGTTTATTACACGTGATCAGGGCAACGCACGCATGAAGAAAATCCTAACTTTCCTCGAAAATTCCGATCGCTTTCATGGCGTATGGCCGCACTGGCTCAATGGCAACACGGGGAAAGTGGTTCCTTTCAGCGACCTCGACAATGGTGGTGACCTGGTGGAAACAGCTTTTCTGGTGCAGGGACTGCTGGCTGCGCGGCAGTATTTTAGTCAGATCAATACCGACGAACAATCCATTGCCGAGCGCATTACGCAGCTTTGGGAAACGGTAGAGTGGGACTGGTACCGCCGCAATGACGGCAATTTCCTTTATTGGCACTGGTCGCCCAACCACCAGTGGGCGATGAACATGCAGGTGCGTGGCCCCAACGAAGCGGCAGTCGTTTATCTGCTGGCCATTGCCTCGCCAACCCATGGCGTCCGCGCCTCACTATGGGACGACGGCTGGGCATCGTCAACTTATTATGTAAATGGAAAATCATTTTATGGATACAAACTTTGGGTAGGATGGGATTACGGCGGCCCGCTGTTTTTTGCTCAGTATTCTTATCTGGGTTTTGATGTACGTAATAAAAAGGATGCTTACGCCAATTATTTCCTCAACAACCGCAACCACACACTAATCAACCGTGCGTATTGCATCGCCAACCCGAAAAACTTTGATGGATATTCGGCTGTATCCTGGGGACTTACCGCCTGCGACGATCCTTGGGGCTATATGGCACACGAGCCGGTTGGCTCCCGCGACAACGGAACCATTGCACCTACGGCAGCTTTGTCGTCGATGCCTTACACGCCCGACGAATCCATGGCGGCGCTTAAACATTTCTACCGAACGCTAGGCGACAAACTCTGGGGAAACATGGGCTTTGTAGATTCCTTTAATCCTGAAGAAAACTGGTATGCCAACTCCTACCTGGCCATCGACCAGGGGCCAATTATCGACATGATCGAAAACCACCGCTCCGGATTGCTGTGGAATAATTTTATGGCCAATCCCGAAATACAGCCCGCACTGGATGCCATCGGATTTGTGTATGACCCGCAGTCGATCTTCGAACCAAACGCAGGAAACTTGGCGTTTACATGCGCACCGGTTCCTGCAACGGATCACCTGACCATCGATTTTATGCTGGACAAACCGCAACAAGTCATCGTTGAATTGCACAGCCTGATCGGCCAGCAGGTTCTTTCACCAATGGTTGCAGGCAAACTGTCGCAGGGAAAACAAATCCTTCAAATCGACCTGAGAGAAGTTCCTTCGGGAGTTTATCTTTTATACCTAAAAACCGCCGACAGCTTTGGTGTGCAGAAGATAGTGGTGAGATGAAAAAAAGGTGAGCGATGAGAAGAGAGTAAGTAGAAAGAAGTAAGTAGAAACAGCAGTGAAAATGATCGCTTTTTCGAACAATCTTTTTGAATTTCAAATTTCAAACTTTAAAATAAAAGCCCAGAGGTGATGCCTGAAAAGGTGACATAATAGCCACTCCTAATCATAATACATTTTAAAAGTCACACCGTGAATCGTGTTGGACTGTATTACCACATTAGAAACTATCATTGCTTTCTTCGGTGAAATTCGCGGTGTGACTATGCATCAAATTAGAAAGTCACACCGTGAATAATATTGGGCGGCATCACTATGGCCGAAACTATCGTAGCTTGTTTTGGCATAATTCACGGTGTGACTAATCGCCTACCTTGACTTTAATAAGTATCCCCCAAACCCTTTAACAAAAAAAAACCTACCTCTCTTTCGAGGGCAGGTTTTTTCTCAATTCAAAAAAAATACAAAAATGAAAAACCAATTAATTATTCTTTCACAAATTTAGCGGTGTGCTGCTTATTGTTATTGTCGCGAATCACCACCATGTAGATGCCTTTGGGCATATCGGAAGTTGGGATACTGAATGTGCCGGCGCTAACATTGCTGAAGGTAGCTTGTTGCTGTCCGAGCAAGTTGTAGATGCCAATGCTTTGAACATTGCTGTCGAGATCGATAAACAATGAGCTGGTAACCGGATTGGGATATACAGCCAATGAAGTGTTAGCTTTTGGAGTAAAAATCGAGGTATTGTCAGCGGGATTCGGATCGCTGTTGATTCGAATGTTGTCGAAGTAAATCACTTGATTTTCAGCCATGGTAAGCGGATCTTCGAAATCGGGCATAAAAGCAATTATCGGATAGGCACCAGTCAAATCCAGGAATGGGAAAACCACATCAACCCATTTGCTGGTTTCGGTTTGTTCGTTGCTACTCGGAATTTCAAGATTGCCAGCGGGGCCACCTTCGAGTTTGAAGTGCAAAGGACTAACGCGCTCTTTCCATACCATTACGTGTACATATTTATAGGTAGTAACATCTACCGGAGGTTCTACATTGGCCCAGAAACCGCCCCAAGGCAAACCACCATCATCGGTACCGCGACGGGTAAATTTCATCACTTTGGATGACCAATTGAGGCCACTTGGATCGGGATTGTCAACGACTTCGAAAGTTTCTGAAACAGGATGAAGCTCTTCGTTGTCCCAATCGCCATTGCCCATTACGTGCAAGGTCAGCGGGCCAGCGGTGCCATCTTCGAAATCGGCAATCATAGCTTCCTCTGCAATTACTCCCCATACATCTGCGATAGTCACATCACCACTAATGGTAATTGCGCGGTTGGGATCACCCGGCCATTCGCCATTATCCCATGAAGGCTCGCCATTAATTACGCGAGAATATTTATAAGAATAATCTCCATTTTTAAGAACAAGGGTAAGTTGATAGATCATAGAGCCTTCTACCATGGGTGCCATTTTGGTGTAAGGAATGCTTCCTGGCATTTGCCATTCACTGGGAACACTAATGGTACCAGCCATGAAAATCTCGTCAGTAGCTGGGTCGAAGATTTCAGCATTGGTCATGTCAACTTGAAATGTAACTAAACTTGGTTTGTCGCCATAAACATCATCCATCGTAACAGCTGCTGTAACGTAAATGTGGCGGTTGGGATCTCCGGTCCATTCGCCATTATCCCATGATGGAGCGCCATCAATAACCATGAAATATTTGTATTGGATTTCCATAGCCTCAGCCACCTCAGCGGTGATGGTGTAGATGAGTGGATCAGCTTCGGTGGGGGTCAGTTTCGTGGCGTCATTGGAGCCCGGCTGGGGCCATTCCCAAACACTGCCTGAAACATAAACATCAGTTGTGGCCGGATCAAATCCTTCCACACCATTCATGTCCACGTTCATTGTAACGTTAAATTGTGCCATTAAACTTCCAAAAAGGAAGATTGAGAAAGCAAATAGTACTAGTTTTTTCATAATAAAAAAGTTTTGATGAATAATTTTAAAATAACATTTTGAAGTTTGTTGATTAGCAAAATTAAAATAAATTTTACACTAAAAAATAAATTTAAATTCTTTTTAAGATTGCGTTGCAAGAAAGAGGCCAAAAATGCGCTGAAAAATCTATATCATTAGTAACGTTAAAAACAATAGTAAGTTGCAAATTAATGGATTGCAACCTCTTGTGAGCCGGAGGGTCTATATAATTACGCCGGAAAATTTCAAGATGAAGTTTTTATTAATTTTGCAGCTTATTAAATCTCCTACGGAGTAGGATTATCAACTGAAACTAAATAAAAATGAGAACAAATTAAACGTTGAATTATGGGAAAACATCTAAAAACCAAAATGGTTATGCTCTTGTCGATGCTCGTATTCGGGTTTTCGGCGGGCTATGCTCAAACTGGTACAGTACGGGGCGTTATTACCGACGCCGACCAAAACGGGACGCTTCCTGGTGCCGCAGTACAGGTGAAAGGGACGCTGCAGGGAACCGTCACCGATGTTCACGGCAACTACAGCATCGACATCTCACCAAATGCCACACTGGTATTTTCTTTTATCGGCTACGAATCCCAGGAAGTACTGGTGCAGCCCAACACTACTGTCAACATTGCCTTAGTACCGCAAAACACCTATCTTGAAGAGTTGGTGGTAATTGGCTATGGTGTTCAAAAACGCGAAGACGCTACGGGATCAGTAACGGCTGTAAGCAGCAAAGACTTTAATCGCGGCACGTTCACCTCACCTACCGAACTGGTTTCGGGTAAGATTGCCGGTGTGCAGATTACCAGTGGCGGCGGTGCTCCCGGCGACGGTGCTACCATCCGCATCAGGGGCGGCTCTTCATTATCGGCAAGCAACGACCCGTTGTTCGTCATCGACGGTGTACCTGTAGATAACGACGGTATCTCGGGGATGCGCAATCCCCTGAACACTATCAACCCTAACGACATCGAAACTTTTACGGTACTGAAAGATGCCTCCGCCACCGCTATTTATGGCTCGCGGGCTTCTAACGGTGTTATCCTTATCACCACCAAAAAAGGTAAAGCAGGAAAACCATTGTCAGTAACCTATACTGGCAATTTCGGGATTTCAACACCCATCAAAACCATTGATGTATTGGATGCTGATGCTTTCAGAAAAGAAGTGCAGAACAGATATCCTAACCAGGCAGGCTTACTTGGCACAGCCAACACCGACTGGCAAGATGAGATTTATCAGAATGCTTTTAGTATGGACCACAACCTAAGCGTCTCCGGTGCTTACAAGGTTTTGCCCTATCGGCTTTCGGTGGGCTATACCGACCAGGATGGTATCCTGAAAACCGACAACCTGAAACGTACAACTGCCAGCCTTGCCCTGAACCCCACTTTGTTCGACGGCCATCTGAAGATTGATGTGAATGCCAGGTACATGAACATGAAAAACCAGTTTGCCAACCGCGATGCTATTGGTGCTGCCCTTCAGTACGACCCCAGCAAACCCGTTGAGAATGGTCATATTTACAACCCATATTATCTTAATGATGTGAATGGCGACGGCACGCCTGATACTGTGCGCATGCCTGCAACCGACTTTGGTGGCTATTATGCATGGGTGCAGCCCAATGGAACTGACATACCGGTAGAACAGGGATCGAGCAATCCGGCAGCGCTGCTCAAAATGCGCGATGACAATTCTAACGTCAACCGCTTCATTGGTAACATCCAGTTCGATTATAAAATGCACTTCCTGCCTGAGTTGCGTGCCAATCTGAACCTTGGCTACGACTACTCGAAAGGTAAAGGTGACAACACCACCCCCGACTATGCTCCCTGGGCATACGACGCACTGAATGGCGGCGGCAACTGGAGCGCCTACGAGCAGGAAAAGAAAAATGAACTGCTGGAATTCTACCTGAATTATGTAAAAGACATCAAAAGCATCGACAGCCGTATTGATGTGATGGCCGGTTATTCGTGGCAACATTTCTACCGCAGCGACACTTCGCTCAACGGTAACTATTCACGCAAGTTTACCCTCGACTCCGTCAGTCCGGGCAACTATCAGAAAAACTTCTACGGCGACTACATGCGCACTTACAACATCAATTCGGTAAACAATCCTACCGAAAGTTATCTGGTGTCTTTCTATGGCCGTCTCAACTATACCTTTAAAGAAAGATATCTGCTTACCTTCACTTTGCGTGATGATGGTACCTCACGTTTTTCGCCCGACACCCGCTGGGGCTTGTTCCCATCAGCAGCTTTTGCCTGGCAAATTATTGAAGAACCTTTTATGGATGGCGTAAAAATGTCGCAACTGAAACTCAGAGTAGGTTATGGCGTAACTGGTCAGCAAAATATCGGACAAGGCGATTATCCTTATCTGCCGCGCTATACCCGAAGCAACCAGTTCGCACAGTATCAGCTTGGCAACCAGTTTTATTACACACTTCGTCCTGAAGGATACGATTACAACATCAAATGGGAAGAGACCACCACGCTCAACTTCGGCCTCGACTTTGGTTTTGCCAACGACCGGGTTTACGGATCATTGGATTTATACAACCGCAAAACATCCGACCTTATCAACTTTATTCCCGTGCCGGCTGGTAGCAACCTGACAAACTACATCCTTACCAACATTGGTGATCTGGAGAATAATGGTGTTGAGTTTTCAATTATTACTCGCCCTGTTGTTGCCAACGATCTTTTCTGGCAGCTTGGATTCAATGCCACTTACAACCACAATGAAATCACCAAACTTACCGCCACCGACGATCCGGATTATACCGGCGTAGATGTTGGCAGTATCTCCGGAGGTGTTGGTAACTTCATCCAAAAACATGCTGTAGGACATTCAGCCAACACTTTCTTCGTTTTTGAACAGGTTTATGGCGCCGATGGCATGCCACTGCAAGGAATCTATGTAGATAGAAATGGCGATGGCGAGATTACCGATGCCGACCGCTATTACTACAAAGATCCGGCAGCCGATTTCTATTTTGGCATCAACTCTTCGGTAACCTACAAAAACTGGGACTTCTCCTTCTCGGGACGTGCCAACTTTGGTAACTACGTTTATGACAACGTGAACAGCGAAAATGCAGTTTACGAACGGCTCTACCGCCCGGAAGGTCCATATCTGGGTAACATCACTAATAAGGTGTACGAAACCAACTTTGTAAACCCGCAATATCTATCCGATTTTTACATCAAGAATGCTGCATTCTTTAGGATGGACAACATGTCGCTGAGCTATTTCTTCCCGGATGCTATCAAAAACCTGGCAAGCCTGCGCCTTACTGCAACCGTTACCAACGTCTTTACCATCACCGGATACGATGGCATCGACCCGGAACTTTCCAATGGCATCGACAACCGGTTGTATCCCCGCCCACGGACTTACATGCTTGGCTTAGCCCTTCAGTTCTAATTTTTAAATATTAATAATTATGAAAAAATTCGCAAATATATTTTTGATCATAGCAGGACTGGCGCTTGCATTTAGCTCCTGCACCAAAGATTTGGATACAGTGCCGCTGGATACTGACGTCACTACCGCGGCCACCGTTTACGACGATCCTGCCGCCTACACCCAGGTGCTGGCCAAGCTCTATGCCGGTCTGGCAGTGAGCGGACAGGAAGGCCCTGCCGGACAAGGCGACATCAGTGGCATCGACGAAGGTTTCGGACAATACCTGCGTGGCTATTGGTACCACCAGGAACTCCCTACCGACGAAGCTGTGATTGGCTGGAACGACCAAACCGTGAAAGACTTCCATGCACAGTCGTGGGGAGCTGGCGACGTATTTATTGCTGCCATGTATTACCGTATCTTTTATCAGATTGCAGTTTGCAACGAATACATCCGTGAAACCACCGACGCCAAGCTCGAAGGACGCGGCGTTACCGGCGATCTGAAAGCACAGGTGCAGACCTATCATGCCGAAGCACGTTTTCTGAGAGCACTCAGCTATTCACACGCTATGGATCTGTTTGCCAATGTCCCCTTCGTTACCGAAAATGACGCTGTGGGATTGTTCTTCCCGCCGCAAATTCAACGTGCCCAACTTTTCAACTATGTGGAGACGGAGCTCAAAGACATCGAAGGTAAGCTCATTGAGCCACATACCGCTTATGCCCGTGCCGACAAAGCTACTGCCTGGACATTACTTGCTAAAAACTATCTGAATGCTGAAGTTTACACCGGCACAGCCCACTATGCCGAAAGTGCCACCTACAGCCAGAAGGTGATCGACGCTGGTTATGCTCTGGCGCCCGTTTATGCAAATCTTTTCCTTGCTGATAACGATCAGAACAATCCTGAACAAATTTTCTCCATTGCTTTTGATGGTATCAACACACGCACCTATGGCGGAACCAACTTCATCATCCATGCTGCTGTTGGCGGATCGATGAATCCGGGCGACTTTGGCGTTGGCGGCGGCTGGGGCGGTACCCGTACCACAAGTGCATTTGTTAATAAATTTGCAGATCCCTCCGGAAATACCGATAAGCGTGCTATGTTTTATACCGATGGCCAAAATCTGGAGATCACCAACATTAGCGAGTTTACAGATGGCTATGCCATTACCAAATTCAAAAACGTAACTTCCACCGGTAGTGCCGGCAAAGACCTCGACTATCCTGACACTGATTTCCCAATGTTCCGTCTGGCCGACGTCTATCTGATGTATGCCGAAGCAGCCATTCGTGGTGCTGCCGATATGGGACTGGCCGTTACTTACGTAAATAAGGTTAGAGAAAGAGCCTATGGCAATACTTCAGGCAACATCAGCGCTGGTAATCTCACCCTGGACTTCATCCTTGATGAGCGCGGCCGCGAACTTTATTGGGAGTGTCACCGTCGTACCGATCTGGTGCGTTTCGACAAGCTCACCACCGCCGAATATGTCTGGCCATGGAAAGGCGGCGTCCCCGAAGGTGCTGCTACCGCTGATAAATATCGGTTTTTCCCGTTGCCTACAGCCGACGTTAACGCCAATCCTAACCTAGTTCCAACCATTGGTTATTAATTTCTAAATCAATTACAAGTATGAAAAAAATAACATTCATTTTATTTGCAATTCTTGGTATCGGATTGCTGTTCTCCTGCGAAAAACAAGACACCGAGCCGGTTCTGGATATGAGCAAAACTACCCCGCCATCGTTGACCATGCCGGAAGCCAACAGTGCTTTTGTATTGATGAAAGCGGAGGCCGACAGCATGATTACATTCTCATGGTCGTCGGTTAGTTATAATCTTACCGATCTGGAAAACACCAAGTACACCGTTCAAATTGATTTGGCCGACAGCAACTTTATTCACGCTGCCGACCTGGGATCAACAACTGCTACAATGCTTTCGATAAAACAAAGCAAACTCAACAATACCCTGCTAAGCCTGGGGGCAACACCTGAGTCGCCAGTAGCGGTCACAGTTAGGGTTTCTTCAATTATCAATAATCAGAGCAAATACACGCAGACGACTTCTGCCGTATTGCCACTCAGCGTCACTACTTATAACACAGTAGTAGAAGCTCCGCCATTGTATCTCATTGGTGATGGAAGTTCGGTAGGTTGGAACAACGCAGCTACCGATCTGCCATTTGTCTATGATGATCAGGCTGGAGTTTATAAAATTGTTGCTACGTTGCTTCCAAATAAGTTTATCAAGGCAATTGAAATTCCCGGCCAATGGGCACCACAGTGGGGTACCGATGCCAGTGGAACTTCCGTAGGTGGCACATTGGTTTATCGTCCTACCGAAGATGTTCCTGATCCGGCAGCCATTCCGACGCCTGCAGAAGAGGGAGACTATATGATTACTTTCGATCTGGTGAACTTCGTTTATACCATCGAAGTGGCCGATGTGGCTCAATCAATGCACATCATCGGCGATGCTACCGAGGCCGGATGGAATAATGCGGCAGCAATTCCAATGGATAAAGTCTCCCCAGGTGTTTTTAAGCTGGCTGCAAATCTCAGTGCCGACGCTACCGAAGGATTCAAATTTCTGGTAAATCAGGGAGCCTGGGCTCCAATGTACGGAACCGTTGAAGGTGCCGATTTTGAAAGTGGTGAGTTGGTTTATCGCGAAACCGAAGACGATCCCGATCCAAAATCCATCCCGCCGCCATCAGCTTCCGGACAGTACATAATTAAAATGAATACCATCACGATGACTTACACAGTCACTCCTCCAACTAATTAGAACAATTTTATTTCTGAATTAAAAAGGCTGCTCATCTACGGGGCAGCTTTTTTTGTTTTGTTATTAAATTACAATACAAATAATTCGGGTCGAAAAATGTACTTTTGCAGCCGATGAAAAATATAAGAAACTTCTGTATCATTGCCCATATCGACCATGGCAAAAGCACATTGGCCGACCGATTACTCGACCTGACACATACCATCGGTGAGCGTGATAAAAAAGAACAGATTCTCGACAGTATGGATCTGGAGCGCGAGCGTGGCATCACCATAAAAAGCCACGCCATACAAATGGTCTATAAAGCCGACAGCGGCGTTGAATATCTTTTTAACCTGATCGACACCCCCGGACACGTGGACTTTTCGTACGAGGTTTCCCGTTCCATTGCCGCTTGTGAGGGAGCTTTGCTCATCGTGGATGCCACACAAGGCATTCAGGCTCAAACTATTTCCAACCTTTATCTGGCCATCGAACATAACCTGGAAATTATCCCGGTACTAAATAAAATGGATCTGGAAGCCGCCATGCCCGAGGATGTCAAAGATCAGATAGTGGAACTTATCGGCTGCGACCGCGACGACATTATTGAGGCCAGCGGCAAAACCGGCTACGGCGTCGATCGCATTCTCGAAGCTATCCTGGAGCGCGTTCCGGCGCCCACGGGCGATACGAAGGCACCCCTGCAGGCGCTCATCTTCGACTCGGTTTTTAATTCTTATCGCGGCATCATTGCCTATTTTCGCATCTTCAACGGCACGATAAGTAAAGGTGATCTTGTAAAATTTTTTGCCACAGGCAAACAATACGTTGCCGACGAAATAGGTGTGCTTTGCATGGGATTACAGCCACGCGAAACCATGGAGGCCGGCGAGGTGGGCTATATTATCTCCGGCATCAAAACCTCAAAAGAGGTAAAGGTAGGCGATACCATCACACATGTGGTCAATCCTTGCAGCAAGATGATCTCCGGTTTTGAAAACGTGAAACCAATGGTTTTTGCCGGTATTTATCCTATAGACGCCGACGACTACGAAGAGCTGCGTTCGTCGATGGAGAAGCTGCAGCTTAACGACGCTTCACTAACCTTTGAACCCGAATCTTCAGCGGCACTGGGCTTTGGCTTCCGCTGCGGGTTTCTCGGACTTCTGCACATGGAGATTGTGCAGGAGCGGCTGGATCGCGAGTTCGACATGGATGTAATTACCACAGTCCCCAACGTAAATTATAAAGCTTACACCACCAAAGGCGAAGTTATCGACGTACACAACCCGTCGGGTATGCCAGGTCCTAATACATTGGAGCACGTGGAAGAGCCGATGATTGATGCGCAAATAATCTCCAAGTCGGAATATGTGGGCGCCATTATGAGCTTGTGCATCGATCGGCGCGGCGAGCTTAAAAATCAGGTTTACCTCACCAGCGACCGTGTGGAGGTTTCTTTTACGCTGCCGTTGGCCGAAATAGTTTTTGATTTCTATGATAAACTAAAAAGCATCTCACGTGGCTATGCTTCTTTCGATTATCACATCACCGGCTATCAGGCAGCCAAATTGGTGCGGTTGGATATTTTGCTCAATGGCGAGCCGGTGGATGCGCTTTCCACGCTGATCCATCAGGACAACGCCTACAACTTTGGGCGCCGCATGTGCGAAAAGCTTCGCGAACTCATCCCACGTCAGCAGTTCGACGTAGCCATTCAGGCGGCCATCGGTGCCAAGGTCATCGCCCGCGAAACCGTGAAAGCTTTACGCAAGGACGTTACCGCCAAATGCTACGGGGGCGATATTTCGCGAAAGCGTAAACTCCTCGAAAAACAAAAGAAAGGCAAGAAACGCATGCGTCAGGTGGGCAACGTAGAAGTTCCACAATCGGCGTTCCTGGCGGTACTCAAGCTCGATTCGTAGCGGCAAGGTATCCTAACCAAGTTTCCGTTATTTCGGTTTAACGATTATATGTCCACCTTCTTCGGACGATAGAAAGTTACTCTTGTCTTCAGACTTTCGAGCGTCCGCAGGATCTCGAAACGTCAAGAAAATAAAAAGTTACCACCCGCCCTTTGACTTTATCGTCCGAAGGACCTCGAAACGTCATTCGACATCAACAGTATCTCGAAACACCAAAAAATAAAAAATTGATTTAGACCTTTGGCCGGATGATGCTTTTGGTTTTCCAACGACCGGTCAGGTAATAAAGGAAAGCCAGCGTTAAGCCTGTTCCCCACCCCAAAGGAATCGCCCACCAAATGCCTGTGACGCCGATGCGATCTGCCAGAAAATAGGAAATCGGCACACGCACCACCCACAAAGCGATGAGCGTAGTAAACATCGGGATGAGTGTGTCGCCTGAACCGCGCATCACTGCATTGATTACAAAAAGCGATGAAAAAACAATGTAAAATGAGCTCACGATAACCAGATAGCTATTGCCGATGTTGATGACGGTTTCGTCGGGAGTAAAGATTGACATCAGCGTTTTGCCAAATAACACTACCAAAATACTTATAGAAGCAGAAATTACTGAAGTGATGATCCATGTTGACTTCAAGCCTGCTTTAACACGCTCGGGTTTCTGTGCTCCCAGATTTTGACCTACGAAAGCCGACAAAGCCGCGGCAAAATTCATCGCCAGCAAAGAAGCAAAGCTGTCGATGCGCGTGGCCACGCTATAGGCAGCAATGGTGGAAGTGCCAAATGTGTTGACGATACCATAAAGCGCAATCATGCCGGCAGCAACAAAAGTTTGTTGCAAACCCGAAGGCAAACCGATGCGGATGCTGTTTCTGAAAATCTCACGATCGAACACATATTTGCGAAAGCTAAGATTTACTACCGCATGTTTTTTGTTGAGATAGAGGGCTGCTGAGATAAATGCTCCTGCCTGCGATATTACGGTGGCGATGGCAGCACCTTCTACTCCCCATTTAAAAACTACAATAAACAGCAGGTCGAGTACCACATTGGTAAGTGTGGCAATAATCATGAAATACAAAGGCGTTTTGGAGTCGCCCATACCGCGCAAAATGGCGCTGGTGCCGCTATAGCCAAAGAAAAACACCATGCCAGTAAAATAAATGGTGAGATAACTCCGCGCCTGTGGAAGCACCTCTTCGGGCAGTCCGGTAAGCCGAAAGATAGCAGTGGCGAAAACGATGCCTATGATGCTGACGGCAATTGAAGCAAAAAATAGAATGATGTAAGTGGTATCGATGGTGCGCTTTACCTTTTCCGCGTCACGGGCACCAAAATATTGGGATATGATAATTGTAAATCCTGACCCGATTCCTATCACCAGCGAGATGAGCAGAAAGATAATTGGGAAAGAGGCGCCTACCGCAGCCAGGGCTTCCTTGCCCAGGTAGTTGCCAATGATGATGCTATCGACAACATTATAGAGCTGCTGAAACACATTACCAAGCACCATAGGCAAGGCAAATTGCACAATCAACTTCCCTTCTTTTCCCTGCGTCAGATCTTTCATTAAGGTGGGTTCAGCCGCCGACAGCTATCAATGAAGCGCGCCGAATGGTAAGATAGCAGCGTTTAGCTTTGAGGGGTGCTGCCGCTTTCAGGGTTATTAGGTTGTGCTGTTTGTTTATTAATGCCGGAGTTAATCTCTGCTGCCGGACGATTTATCTCTTGCTTAATTTCGTCGGCACCAGCCATTCCGCTCTTAAATTCTTTAACGCCTTTGCCCAGACCACGCATGAGTTCGGGGATCTTTTTGCCACCAAAAAGCAGCACCACTACCAGCAGAATCACAATAAGTTCGTAGCCACTGGGCATGTATAACAAAATAGTATTCATTGTTTTAAAAATTAAGAATTTACAAAAGTAATGATTTCTATGAGTGCCCGATTGTTTAGCAAAAGCGCATCATTTCGGGTCACATCAAAATATTTAGACTTAAAATGAAGACAAAGAAACATCCGGATAGAACCTCATTAAAGCACTTAAACGCCGGAACAGGGCTAAGATTTTATTGTAATAAAGATAAAATGAAAAGGCTTAATTTTGCAGCCGGCAGCAGTCTGTTCTGTCGCTCCGGCTCAGGCCGGCGAGGAAAGTCGGGACAACACAGGGCACCATACTTCCTAACGGGAAGGACTCGCCGCAGGGCGGGTACAGCAAGTGCCACAGAAAATTACCGCCCCGTAACAACGGGGTAAGGGTGAAAACGTGAGGTAAGAGCTCACGCGGCGCGGTGGCGACACGGCGTCGGGGTAAACCTTATGGGTTGAAAGGCCATGTATATTACGGTTTCCGGCTGTTGTCGGAAGATGGTAGCCCGCCGAAATCCTTCCTGTCAACCATGTGCAATCGTGGTGGGCGGGGACTAAAGGATACCGTAAGGGGTAGGCCGTTAGAGCTGCATCGTGAGGTGCAGCCCAGATAAATGACAGAAGCCGGCTTGCAAAAGCCGGTCACAGAATCCCGCTTACAGGACTGCTGCCTTTTTTATTTGCCTCAGGCAATGATCTTTGTCGTTGACAAATGTCAAACAAAAGCTCAATTGGCTTTTATAATAAATTGATGCATCCAGACTGCTCTCAACAGTATTTTTGGATACTTTTGCAAAATCAAATCATTCTAAATTTTAAAATTATGAAAAGACATTTTTTCCTTCTCACCTTGCTAAGCCTTTTTGTTTTCCAGATGAATGTAGTTTTGGCAGGTGCGCCCAAAGTGGTCAAAAAACAAATTACACAGGCTTTGAATGAGGCAGCAGCCTCAGGAACAAACACCATCCTCGTGATCACCGATGCCAAAGGAGCAGGATTAGAAGATGCTCTGACAATGGCATCGCAAACAATATCGTCAGGCAGCGATGCATTGATCGCTGTTGTAGATCGTGATGCAGCCGATAACAGCGAGTTAAATTTAAAATATCAAATGGCACGCTATCCGCTACCCTATTTGCTCATATTGTCGCCGAGCGGAACCATAACCGGTGGAGCTGCCAGTGGAAAAATCAGCCCGGAGAAATTTGCAGAATATCTCCCTACCCCGGCTTACAACCAGGTTCTGGCAGCACGTGCCGCCAACAGCACCTCGCTGGTACTCGTTACTCCAGCCGGGGCTTCTGATGCCGCCGAATGTCTTAAAAAAATGGAGCAAGCCAAGGCAACTATCACGCCAGTGCCAGCCATCGTTCAGGTGAATGCAGCCAATGTTGCCGAAAAAAACTTCTTGCGTAAAATGAGTTACACCGAAAATCAAAAATCGTCACAGATCATTGTCTTAAATGCCGCCGGACAAGTCGTTGGTACCTTTGACGCCGGCGTAGCTCCTGCTTCCATAGCAGCAGCAGCTTCCAAAACAGCAGCGAAAGGGTGCGGTGGTTGTAGCTCAGCAAAATCGTGTGCAGGCAAAAAAGACGAAGGGTGCGCGAAGTAGGATTTCAAATAAGCTGAAACCGGAGAAGACCAGGGGCATACGTAAAATGTTGATTGTTGATCGTTAATCGTTATTTGTTAATCGTTAATCGTTAATGGTTCATTGCGAGCGCAGTGAAGCAATCTGTCTTCAATCATCCTTCGTAAATCGTCCTTCGTAAATCGTCCTTCGTAAATCGTCCTTCGTAAATC
>CAZTCX010000018.1:0-29171 GCA_964612515.1 uncultured Lentimicrobiaceae bacterium
TTTACCGATTTGCTCGGATACTCGTGTGACGAAGCTATGTCGTTGAGCTTTCGCGATATCACCCCCGATTGGCTCGTTGATTCAGAGATGGATTATTATCGCGACAATCATTTTCACGCCCAGTCAGTCATCAACATCGAAAAGGCCTACACAGCCAAATCTGGTGCAATGGTGCCTGTCTGCATCAACTATTGGCTTATTTATGATGAGGCCGGAGCACCTTTCCGATTGGGTGCTTTTGTAAAAGACCTATCCGTTAATAAGAAGGCTGAGAAGCTCGAATCGTCACTTTATGAGCTCGAAACCGAACAGCTCAAACAGGAGCTAGATTCTAAATCGCAATTGCTCAACTCGAAGATGGCGCAGCTTGTCGAAAAAAATGCGATGATCGTTAGTATGATGAAACAGCTTGAAGAGTTGAAAACTGTCGATCCGGCCAATCTCGACGAAGGCATAGATGAGATTATAAAAGAAATGTCAGAAAGTGGCAAAGAAAAAGAGGAAGTTTGGGAGGAGTTCGAGGCTACTTTTGGCAGTATCAATTCATCTTTTTACGACAATGTTTACAAGGCTTTCCCTTTTTTGAGTAACAACGAGCGGCGCCTGATCGCTTTTTTCAAAATGAATCTCTCCACCAGAGAGATTTCGGGCATCACGCATCAAACCGTCAGAAGCATCGAAATGGCGCGCTCACGGCTTAGGAAAAAATTGAAGATCAATCGTCAGACCTCTCTCGCAAGCTTCTTCAGCCAATTTTAAATTCCGATGTGCAAATTTTTCCTTTCGTAATGTGAAAGCATACGAGCACGTTTTAATTCGTGTAAACTATCTGTAGATAAATGTTTTAATGAGTAGTATCTTTTTAAAACAGTTTTCTGAAAATTATTTTTGTGCAAAAAAGTCATCTCTTTCTTGGTCATTACAAATTATGATTGTATGTTTGCAACGACTAAATCATGGTTGTTTTTTAATAATTGGTTTTAAGGGGTAGTTTGGGAGCCAACCTAAAGTAGGGGGATAAATTCACAAAACTTTTTCCAGATTTAGCTTATATCCCCCCGCTCCCAAACTTTTTTTTATCTCCTTTGTTTTTACACACACTCTCTCTACTCTTCTGAATTTCTGTTTCTGCCCTCCAATTTTTGTTTAACCATCAATTATTTGTTACATGATTCAATTAGGTTTATGGTTCCGTAGGAAACTTTATGGAAAATATTCGTTCGATTTTCAGCATCATATTAATAAACTGGACTCGCGCCTGCGCCTTAAGAAAAACTATTTAAATGCCTGTTCCAAGCTCGATCCCCTCAATCATTATCGCAAAGTTGCCGAAGCAAAAGCCGGTCTTCAGACTTTTCAGGCTATACACCCTATCGTTTTTAATGAGGTCGATTTTAGGCTGAGTTTTAAGAAGGTGCTTTCTAAAATTGGCAAGTGTAGCTGCTACGACTGCCAGAAATACAACGACTTAATCTGGAGGCGCTATGGAATTAAAGAGCGCATTTACAACCACGGCGTTACGCGTATTTATCATTTTATAGACAAGAAATTTTTCTTTGGCGAACTGTTTTTTTCCGACTTGCGTAAAATCGATCCTGCGGTAATTGCAAAATCTTTAATACTAAAATATGCTGGAGCCAACATAGAAACTGTTCCAACCAACTTCCGGATAAATGGCACAGATGCCTTCATTTATTTCGAGAACACGGGCATCAACCTAAGCATCAAGTACATTTCGACGGCAGATCAGACCATCAACGAAAAACTTGTCGAAATCCTTCGCCCCGTGTCTTTTCCTGATTACACTGCCGTGGATCTGTCAGATGAGCTGTAATATGATTTGTTGTTGATAAAGAGATAGCTCATGAATTCTCGCTACCCGGTAAGGTGTAAGCTGGCAATATCAATACTTAGGTTGCGTTAACTGCTGATATTTTCATGGACTATCATCCGGCTATCACGAATGAATACAGAAACTGAAGGGGACAAGGTACACAGAAAATTGTTTTATTTGCATGACTTTTAAAAAAGTGATCACCCAGCAGAAAATTATGCTAAAACGATTATTCATACTATTGACGTGTACAAGCCTGATGTTGCCGGTGGTAGCTCAGCAATTGCCACAATACACACAATACATGTTTAACAAGCTGGTGATCAACCCGGGCTTTGCTGGTGCGGGCGATGGAATTTGTGTGTCAGGAACCATCAGGCAACAATGGGTTGGCTTTAAAGGAAGCAATGACGATGGCAGCTCTGTCAATCTGGGTCCTGAAACGTATCTCATCTCCATCCATGCTCCCATAAAAGCGCTGCGTGGCGGCGTTGGCGCTACCATCCAACAAGATAAAATTGGCCCATTCAACGACATTTATTTTAATGTAATGTACGCATACCAAACTACTCTGGGTGCCGGTGACCTGGGCATTGGTGCGCAGCTTAATATTCTCAATAAGACCATCGACTTTAGTACTTTCAATGTTTCCAACGATCCTGTACTTGGTGCAAACGAAGAAACCGACATGTATTTTGATGCAAGCTTCGGATTGTATTATCGTGTGCCCGACAATTACTGGGTGGGGATATCGGTTTTGCAGTTGTTGCAGAGCAAGAAGGATGTAGGTACTCATTTTAATATGCGTCGTGAGATTGATCTGATGGCAGGCTACGAATTTGAATTTCCCAACACACCGGCCATCGACATACTTCCTTCGATATTAATAAAAGCTACCAGCGGTTCCATACAATACGACGCCACGGCTTTGCTGCGCTATCAGCGCAAGTTTTGGGGTGGCGTTTCATGGCGCTATCAGGATGCTGTAGCGTTTATTGTGGGCTTCGATTACAAAAATTTCAACATCGGTTATTCTTATGATTTTAATACTTCGGCAATTGGTACCACCGGTTCGCACGAAATAAGAGCAAGCTATTGCTTCAAAATTGAAGTGGACAAAGTCAGAAAAATCTACCGAAATACACGGTTCCTGTAATTTTTTTACAATGTCGGCGTTTATCCAAAACTTTCTACCAAAAACATTTTTAAAAGATCATCTGTATCTTGTAGTTCATGAGCCTTACCAATGGTTTTTGGGAACATTCGATAAGTGATGATTAGAACATTTTCATGAAATTTTCCGAGTTTTTATTAACTATACTAAAGAATGGGCAAAGTCGTTAAACTGTTTGTAAAATCAGCAGTTCACATGAAAAAAGCATTTTTTTTCCTATTACTAACCGCCATTATTTCGAGTTGTAGCAACAAAGGAAATGGTGAATTGACAGGAGTTCAGGATCGTCCTAAGTTTTATCAGCCAGATCCTACCGGTATGGCTTTTATCCCATTGGGTACTTACGTGATGGGAGTAGGCGAAGAGGATGTTCCTTACACCCAAATGAATAATCCCAAGCGTGTAACGGTAAGTTCGTTTTACATGGACGAAACCGAGATCACAAATAACGAGTACAGGCAGTTTGTGTATTGGGTACGCGATTCTATTGCCCGCTCTTTGCTTGGGGAAACCAATCCGGAAGAATATCTGATTGAAGAAAATGCCAAGACCGGCGAACTATACGATCCTGCATTTTTGAACTGGAAAACCAAGATAGTCTGGACCGAAGAAGAGACCGCGCAGACGCTTGAGGATATGTACCTGCCTGAAAATGAGCGATACTTCCGTAAAAAAGAAATAGATACCCGCAAACTGCGCTACCGTTATTTCTGGATCGACCTGAATGCTGCTGCGCGCAAAGATTATAGCCAGCCGGCTGACGCCACCGACGGAGCTTACGCAAACCGTCCACAGGGTCGCCAGGATCGCTCCGTTTATGTTCATCAGGAAGAAATCAATGTTTATCCCGACACACTCTGTTGGATCCACGACTTCCCTTACAGCTACAACGAGCCACTTACCCAGTCTTATTTTTGGCATCCTACCTACGACCATTATCCTGTTGTTGGTGTAAACTGGAACCAGGCCCGCGCATTTTGTGTTTGGCGCACCGCATTGTTCAACAACTATCTTCAAGCTAAAAATCAGGCGGGACTCAATGATTTTCGCCTACCCAGCGAGGCCGAGTGGGAATGGGCTGCACGCGGTGGCTACGAAGCCAATCCTTTCCCGTGGGGAGGTCCGTATAGCAAAAACGAAAAAGGATGTTTGCTTGCTAATTTCAAACCCAATCGCGGCAACTATGTGGACGACGGCGGGGCAACGACTATCATCGTAGGCCATTACGCTGCCAACAGCTTCGGATTGTATGATATGTCCGGCAACGTTAGCGAATGGACACGCAGCGCTTTCGACAAGGCTGCCAATATTGTTACCTGGGATTTGAACCCCGACTATGTTTACAACGCCAAACCGGAAGATCCTATCTCTATGAAGCGCAAAGTGACAAAAGGCGGATCCTGGAAAGACATCGAATATTATTTGTTGGTTTCCACACGCGACTACGAATATCAGGATACTGCCAAATCATACATCGGATTCCGTTGTGTGCAGCCTTATCTCGGACGCTCCAAAGGCGACAATCCCTCCAAAGCTTCCAATGTTTATTAGTCCTTTTCAGTAGATTTATCATCTATCTTTCCAAACATAAAAAATTACCCAAATTTTTAAGCGATGAATACAGTGACCAGAAAAAACAAAAAAGGATTTTCAAAAATTGAAGATGCTCTCGACAGCAGGTTTTTCAGACGCTTTATGTCGGTAGCCTACGGGTTAGGTGCATCTATTGTAATTACCGGAGCACTCTTTAAGATTACCCACATCCCGGGTGCCAACGAGGCGCTTTTTGTAGGTATGATTACCGAGGCCATCATCTTCGCCCTGTCGGCATTGCAAAAACCGCACGTGGAGCCCGACTGGAGCAAAGTACATCCGGAATTTATGGAAGATTACCACGGTATTAAAACCGACATAATAACGCCTGCCCGCACCCAAAAAGCGTATGGACATACCAACCGGCTTGACGAAATGCTTGAGGAAGCCAATATCGATAACGAACTGATCGGTCGGTTAGGCTCTGGTTTGCGCAACCTGAGTGATACCGCTGCACGCATGAACGATATGACCAAAGTATCGGTTGCCAATGATGAATATGTTAATAATCTGAAGAACGCAACGCAAAGCGCTGGCAGCCTGTCGAAATCTTATGGTAAGGCAGCCGAAGCCATCGAGCGTGAACTGGTAGTAAGCAACGAGTTTTCACAAAATGTACGCGATGCATCTCAGGCTGCTTCGAAACTTAAACAGGTGTATGTTGATACAGGCACTTCCTTACGGGAAGATATTCAGGCTTCACAAAAGTTCTCGCAAAGTATTCAAAGCGCTTCACAATCAGCCGCTCAATTGGCCGATAGTTATCAGAAATCGTCAGAGAGTATTTTGCAAAACATACAGCAGCTCCAGCAATCAACCGATAAAAACACACAGTTCAACGAACAGCTCAAAAAGCTTTCGCAGAATCTCACTTCGCTCAATGCGCTTTACGAGGTGCAATTGAAAACTTCCGCGCAA
The DNA here is from genome assembly GCA_964612515.1 of uncultured Lentimicrobiaceae bacterium. GTDB lineage: Bacteria > Bacteroidota > Bacteroidia > Bacteroidales > 4484-276 > SABY01. Next base: position 5,520 of record CAZTCX010000018.1, read on the forward strand.
CAAACCGATGCTTCTGCCAAACTTCAAGGCACCCTCACTAAATTCCTGGACGACATCGATCGGTCGGCACAACAAACCAATCAATACCAGAATCAGATGGACAGCCTGACCAAGAAAATGGCGTCCCTCAACAATATTTATGGAAACATGCTAACTGCTATGAACGTAAAATAAGGGCAAGTTTTTTAACCTAAAAAATTATTTTACAAAATGGCTGAATATAAAGAAACACCGAGGCAAAAGATGATCGCCATGATGTACCTGGTACTCACGGCGCTGCTTGCCCTCAATGTGTCAAAAGAAATGCTCGATGCTTTTCTTGTTGTAAATGATAGTGTGGAGCTAACCAATGAAAACTTCGCCAGCAAAATTGATGATACTTACGTAGCCTTCAACAAAAAATATTCGAACGACCCGGTGAAGGTAAAACCCTATCTGGACAAGGCGCAGAAAGCCAGACAGATGTCGGACGAAATGGTAAGTTATGTCGATAGCCTGAAATATGAACTCATCGCCAGAACGGAGAAAATACCCGTTGACTCTGCAAGGGTGACCAGGCTCGGGAAGCTCAAAAATAAAGACGACTATGACACGCCTACAAACTTTTTTATGGCGGGCAGTGAAGATGGCAGCAGAGGAAATGGAGGTGCGCTAAAAAATAAAATTGATACGTATCGCCAGAACATGCTTGAACTGCTTACCCCCGAAGAGAGAACAATGGTAAAGCTGGGATTGAAAACAGACGGCGACTACGTGGATGCTAACAATGAGCGCCTCAACTGGGTGCAATATAATTTCTACCATACCATTCTTGCCGCCGATGTGGCCATTCTCAACAAGATTATTTCTGAAATTTACAATGCTGAATTTGATATTGTGAATTTTCTGTTGGTGGCCATTGATGCCAAAGATTTTAAATATGATGTAGTAGCAGCTAAGGTATTACCGCAAAAAGACTACGTTTTCATTGGCGATGAATACAAAGCCGAGGTTATTGTAGCTGCTTACAGTACCACGCAGGATCCGGAAGTGTACCTCAAAATGGGTGTCGATTCTCTGCCCCTGAGTCAGATTTCATCAGCGCGTATGGTGGAAGGCAAGAGTGGCAGAGTTCAGATTTCATTGCCTGCCAATAACGAAGGCGTTCAAAAGTATGCCGGCGTCATCATGTTGAAAAGCGGCACAGGAGAGGTTAAGAATTATTATTTTAAAAATGAATTCACAGTAGGACGACCAGCTACCACCATTTCAGCCACCAAGATGAACGTTTTCTATATTGGTGTTGACAATCCCGTTGATATTTCTGTGCCTGGCGTTTCCATGGATCAAATCCGTGCGGAGATAAGCTACGGAACGCTGAAGCGTAATCCTCAGGATGACCATTGGACTGTGCAGGTTCCCAAAGCGCCCGCACAAGGCAAAAATCAGGTTACAATCAGTGTGTACATGCTGGAAAATGGGAAGGCCAAGAAGATGGGCGAAACAATGTTCCGTCTGAAAAGTGTTCCTGACCCTATTGCTAAAATTGCCAACCAGACCGAAGGCAGCATCAGCAAAACAGCGCTTAAATACTCATCGTCCATTGTAGCCAAAATGCCTGACGACTTCGACTTTGATCTTTCTTTCCACGTTACCTCTTTCGATATGGTGTACACACGTGGCGAAACTACCATGCGCGAAACGGCTACCGGAACAAAGTTTACTGAGAAGATGCTGCAGTACATCGACAATGCCCGAACCGGGCAGCGTATCACCTTTGAGCGTATCATCGCACGGGGTCCCGATGGCACCGACAGGCATCTCAATCCGATTAACTTAACAATAAATTAGAAAATTTAAAATTCAAGGATATGAACAACATCATTTTGAAGGTTTCACTCCTGATACTGTTTTTGGGTGCCATGAGCCTGGCCATAGCGCAACCCGCCAACCAGGTGCAACTGGTCAGCGAGCTGCGCGACAAAGCTTACGACCGTGTGCATATCGACGACCATAAACCCATCTCTTATCCCTATCTGCGCGAGTCGGATGTGTTTTGGGAAAAACGGGTTTGGCGTGTGATCGACCTTAAAGAGAAAATCAACCAGCCGCTTTATTTTCCTGAAATCCCGCAAGGACGCTGGCGCAGCTTGATGCAAATATTGTACGATGCTTTGCTCGGTGGCGAAATTACGGCCTACGAGTACACGCTGGCTACTGACAACTTTGAGGAGCTTATCCCAATGACGGCAAGTCAGATGGAAGCGACCCTCGCTGATACGATCATCGTACCAATACCCGACCCTAACGATCCTAACAATTTCATCAACGAACGCGTGGCCAGAGCTTTCGAGCCGAAATCTGTAACACGCTTTCTGCTAAAAGAAGACTGGATTTTCGATAAGCAACGCTCCGAAATGCAGGTACGCATCCTTGGCATTTGCCCCATGCGCCCGGCTCAAATGGAAGATGGTACCTATGCCGGATACGAAAACCTTTTCTGGCTTTATTATCCTGACCTCCGCCCGCTGTTGTCGCGTTTCGAAGTATTTAACCGCCAGAACAGCGCCAGCCGCCTCACTTACGACGAGCTGCTGCTTTCGCGCCGCTTTGGAAGTTACATCGTAAAAGAAGACAACGTTTACAACCGCGAAATTCAGGAATATGCAAAAGGTGTGGATGCCCTGCTTGAAGCAGAACGCATTAAAGAGGACATCCGCGACTTCGAAAGCGAACTGTGGGTTTATTAGGCCCAGATTTTAATAAAAATTCCAAAAAACAAATTCTAGGTATTCGCAACGGTTTGCATCATTGTTTTTTTTGGAATTTATTTGTGATTTGTTTTTTCGCCATTTGGAATTTAATTGCACTCATTAGCTTTCGCTAAATATTTATAAAAACCAATCGAAACTCCTTGCCCTTTGTGGTGAGGAGTTTTTGGTTTAAATTTGCACCTTATTAATTAGCAGCATGGCAGGCGATATCTTATCTACACCCATCGAATTCCTCAAAGGCGTCGGGCCTGCGCGTGCCGAATTACTTCGCAAAGAGCTCGACATACACACCTGTGGTGATCTGCTTAATTATTTCCCGTTTCGATACATCGACCGTAGCCAATTCCTGTCGATCAGTGACATCGATAGCGAAGAAGTCTATATTCAAATAAAAGGGCGTATCAGTCAACTCAAGGAAGCAGGAGCTGGACGCGCCAGGCGACTTACCGGGGTGCTTACCGACAGCAGCGGTAGCATCGGATTGGTGTGGTTTCAGGGCGTTAGGTGGGTAAAGGAAAAGATTAAACCCAATCTGGAATATGTTGTCTTTGGAAAACCTACGCTCTTTAACGGGCAGTGGCAGTTGGCACATCCCGATATAGAAGCTACAATTGATTTGGAAGCCGGGCCGGGTGGCGCCCTGCAGCCCGTTTATAACTCCGGTGAAAAGCTACGGCTGCGCGGCCTCGACAGCCGGGGGCTGGCACGCCTTACCCGCACATTAGTGTCAATGATCACCGATCCGATGCCCGAAACATTGCCACCAGCCATCATCAATCGCCTGCACTTGGTTTCCCGAAACGATGCATTGTTAAATGTCCACCATCCGGCTGATCAAAAAATCCTCGACAGATCCATTGCACGGCTCAAGTTTGAGGAGCTTTTTTATATCCAATTACTCTTGTTGCGGCAGAAATTCCAGCGATCCAACTTCACCCGTGGACATTCCTTTCAGGTGGTGGGCGAACATTTTAATAGCTTTTTCCATAACTGCCTGCCTTTTGAACTTACCGATGCGCAAAAGCGTGTGATCCGTGAAATACGTGCCGACATGGGAACGGGCCGCCAGATGAACCGCCTGTTGCAGGGCGACGTGGGCAGCGGCAAAACGCTGGTGGCACTGATGTGCATGCTTATCGCCATCGACAATGGTTTTCAATGTGCGATGATGGCGCCTACTGAAATATTAGCACAGCAGCATTTTGCAACATTGCAGCGTTTTCTTAAAGATTTACCGCTGGAAGTACGACTCCTCACTGGTTCTGTGAAATCCGCCGCGCGCAAAGAGATTCACGAAAAACTCGAATCCGGAAAACTTAACATCCTTGTCGGGACGCATGCTTTGATAGAGGATAAAGTGCTGTTTCACAACCTGGGGCTTGTGGTCATCGATGAGCAGCATCGCTTTGGCGTGGAGCAGCGCGCCAGGCTGTGGAAAAAAAATGACATTGCTCCACATGTACTCGTGATGACGGCCACCCCGATCCCACGAACGCTGGCAATGACCGTGTATGGCGACCTCGACACCTCCATAATCGACGAGCTTCCACCAGGAAGAAAGCCTGTTAAAACAGTGCATTATTTTGATAACAAACGCGCGCAGCTTTTCAATTTTATGCGTGTACAGATTGCCGAAGGACGCCAGATTTATGTGGTTTATCCATTAATACATGAATCGGAAACTTTAGATCTGAAAGATTTGATGGACGGATACGACAGCATTACCCGTTCTTTTCCGTTGCCGGACTATGCCGTGAGTATCGTTCATGGTCAGATGAAGCCGGCTGATAAAGATTATGAAATGCAACGTTTTGTGCGCGGCGAAACGCATATAATGGTGGCTACCACCGTGATAGAAGTAGGCGTGGACGTGGCCAATGCTTCGGTTATGGTAATAGAAAATGCTGAACGGTTTGGACTTTCTCAGCTTCACCAGTTGCGGGGCAGGGTGGGACGCGGTGCCGACCAGTCGTTTTGTATTCTGATGAGTGGCTATAAATTATCTAAAGAAGGGAAACTGCGCTTGCAAACCATGGTGGATACCAACAACGGTTTTGAGATTGCCGAAGTGGATATGCGGCTGCGGGGTCCCGGCGACATGCACGGCACCCGGCAAAGTGGCGTACTCGATCTTAAAATTGCAGATCTTATCAAAGACGAAAAAATATTGCGCTACGCCCGCGATCTCGCCACCGAGATTCTCACTGATGACCCGCAATTACAAAAATCCGAAAATAACCTCCTTGCCACACAACTTTTTCAATTACAAAAACATCGGCACGACTGGAGCCGCATTAGTTGAGCCGGCAGTCTTCCTTTCTTGCGCCTCGCGCCCTGCTTTCAAAACTCTATCCATCGAAATCCAAAGAATACCACCCCATTTTATTACTTTTGCGACTTTTAAAATAATAATCATTCTATTGTATGAAGATTTCTTATAACTGGCTGAAGGACTATGTAAACCTAGATTTGGCACCGGAAGAGATAGCCGAAATTTTAACCAACACCGGCCTGGAAGTGGAGAGTGTCGAAAAAATAGAAACTATTCCCGGCGGGTTAGCAGGCGTGGTTGTTGGCGAGGTGATGACCTGCCACAAACATCCCGATGCTGATAAGCTAAGCGTAACCACCGTGAATGTTGGCGGCGAACGCTTGTTGCCGATTGTGTGTGGAGCGCCCAATGTGCAGGCTGGTCAGAAAGTGCTCGTGGCCATCACCGGCACCATATTGCACACAAGCGACGGGAAATCATTTGAGATAAAAAAGGCAAAGATCAGAGGAGAAGTTTCTGAAGGGATGATTTGCGCTGAGGACGAGCTTGGGCTGGGTGAATCGCACGAAGGGATTATGGTGCTTCCACCGGAGTTAGCGGTTGGCACACCGGCAAAAGAATATTTCAATATCACCAACGATTATGTTTTTGAGATTGGCCTCACGCCCAACCGCAACGACGCAATGTCGCATGTTGGCGTGGCGCGCGATCTGATTGCTGCGCTCAACCACATGAATCCAAATGAAGATCCCAAACAGCTTTTCACCGCCTGCACCGATAGTTTTAAGGTGGAGAATGAAACTCTTAATATTGAAATCGAGGTGGAAGATGCAAAGGCGTGCCCGCGCTATTCGGGCGTCACCATGACCGACGTTAACGTGCAGCCTTCGCCCGACTGGCTCAAAAATTATTTGCTTGCCATTGGGCTCCGACCCATCAACAACCTGGTGGATATCAGCAATTTTGTGCTGCACGAAACCGGCCACCCGACGCATTTTTTTGATGCTGATAAAATCGCAGGCAAGAGAGTCATCGTTAAGAAACTTCCGAAAGGAACCAAATTCACTACGCTCGACGAGGTGGAGCGCACCTTATCTGAAAATGATTTGATGATCTGCGACGCCAACGGTGGTATGTGCATGGCAGGGATTTATGGTGGCCTCGATTCCGGAGTGACGGAACAAACGCGCAACATCTTTATCGAAAGTGCATTTTTTGATCCAAAGACTATCCGTAAAACGGCACGGCTACATGCGATGAATACCGATTCTTCTTTCCGCTTTGAGCGGGGTGTCGATCCCAACGCAACGCTTTATGTATTGCGTCGGGCTGCTTTGCTCGTGAAGGAGCTGGCCGGTGGCGAAGTGTCGTCGCAGGTTAAAGATTTTTATCCGAACCCGGTGAAGCCTTTGCAAATCCCGGTATCCTACAGAAATATCGATCGCCTCATTGGCATTAGCATCGACCACGATAACATCCGCGACATACTGACATTTCTCGGAATGGAAATCCTCAGCCACGACGACGAAGGTTTTACGGTTGAAGTGCCGACTTTTAAAGCAGAAGTTACCCGCGAAGCCGACGTCATCGAAGAGGTGCTGCGCATTTATGGTTATAATAATATTCCTTTTCCGGATCAGTTGCGGGCTTCGCTTTCGTCGGTGCCCCGGCCCGACAGGGAATATGTTCAGGAACTCACGGGCAATTTTTTGAGCGACAATGGTTTCCGCGAGATCATCAACAACTCACTCACACGCGCCGCCTACACCTCCCGATTTGATTTTGTGCAGGAAGCCAGCGAAGTTAAAATCAATAATCCGCTGAGCGCCGACCTGGGCGTGATGCGCCAGACACTGTTGCTGTCGGGTTTGGAAAGTGTCCTTTTTAATCTTAATCATAAAAATCAGGATCTGAAATTTTATGAATTTGGAAAGATCTATCTAAAAAAACCAGACGTACAAAGCAAAGATGTTACTAAAAAATACAACGAGCAACTGCATCTGGCACTATTCGTCACCGGGCACATCTATCCCGAAAACTGGCACGGACAGCAGCAGACAGTGGATGTTTATCAGCTTCGGTCGTACGTGGAGGATGTTCTGCGTCGGCTGAATATCTCAGTTGATAATTTGACTGCTTCGCCAACCACTGCCACTTATTATGAAACCGGACTTCAACTCGAATCCAACGGACGACGTGTGGTGGAGTTTGGGAAAATCAGCCGTTCCGTTCTTCAGCATTTCGACATTCGGCAGCCTGTTTTTTATGCTGATTTCGATTGGGAGCTTGTTTTGACACTGCTTAAAAATCATCAGATTAGCTACCAGCCGGTATCAAAGTTTCCGGAAGTGCGCCGCGACCTGGCGCTACTGGTTGACGAAAACATAACTTTCGCAGAACTTAGAAAAATAGCCTTGGATACCGAAAGGAACATATTGCAGCACGTTGGTCTTTTCGACGTGTACGAAGGGGAGAAAATTCCGAAAGGTAAAAAATCGTATGCCATGAGCTTTGCCTTGCAGGACGAGCGCCGTACACTCACCGATAAAATTATCGACAAAACGATGAGCCGTATTGCTGATGCATTAAAACAAAAAACCGGAGCGGAGCTGAGGAAGTAAACTGATTACCGTCAGTCTTTAGGCCGGAGATAAAAGGCTTCAATATTTCAGTAGGCTTTAGCTTGAATTTTTGATTTTGAAATTATTTGTTGCTCGCTTTTTTGTCATTTTGTATCCAAATGAGTTATTCGTTTTAAAAACAAAAAACCCACACGTCAGTCGGCGGTGGGTTTTTTTATTACGCTATAGTAAAGGATTTTATGTTCTAATTGATGTAAACATCAAACGGCATGCGCATCTGCGCTCCGGTGGTGTTTTGCCAATATTTCATGTATTGATAAAGGCGATAGTTGTCGCCAAGCTCGCTCTTTATTTTCGCTTCGATGCGGGTGCTTCCCGTCAGCTCGTCAAAGATTTCCTGGATTGGGTCTTTTTGTTCGGGATATTCTTTTATCGACCACGTTTCCAGACCAGCCAATAAAATAGCTTCGTCGATGGCTTCTTCCAGGCCGCCGATCTCATCTACCAGCCCGATGCGCAAGGCATCGCTGCCAGCCCAAACGCGTCCCTGCCCAATCTCATCCACAGCCTCCCAGGTCATATTGCGGCCATCGGCCACGTGCTGGACAAATGTGGAATAGATATCTTCGATGGAAGATAAAATCACCTCATGCTGAAACGGTGTGAGCGGGCGCATGGGCGTCATCATGTTGGCATTTTCGTGCGTTTTCACATAATCGAAAGTGATGCCTAGTTTGTTGCGCATGGTATTTTCCAGATTGGGCACCAGCCCGAGCACGCCAATGGAGCCAGTGATGGTGGTAGCGTCGGCAAAGATTTTGTCGGCGGCGCAGGAAATATAATAACCGCCCGAAGCGGCTACATCGCCCATGGAGACGACAAAAGGTTTTTCTGCTGCAGCAAGTTTCACTTCACGCCAGATCACGTCAGAAGCCAATGCGCTGCCGCCGGGAGAGTTTACACGCATCACGATGGCTTTTACTTTTTCATCTTTTCGTGCTTCACGAATCGCTTTGCTGATGCGTTCCGATCCGATGCTCATGTCGTTGCCGTTGCCGCTGTGGATCTCACCGATGGCGTAAACTACCGCGATACGGTTTTTGCGATCTGCTTTCGGACTGTCGGGATCGGCAGCGTCAGTATATTTAGAAAGTGAAACAGTTTTGATATCATCGTCATCTTCCAGGCCCAGCCGACCTTTGAGAGCAGCCAATACTTCATCTTTATAAACCAGTGCATCTACAAAATGATATTTCAATGCATCTTTTGCGGTACGAAGGGTGAGGTTTTCGGCAATCTCATTGAGTTGATCGATGGTCATATTGCGCGAAGTGGATATTCCGCCCGACATGCGATCCCAAAGCACATTCAGGATAGCCTGCATCTGCTCGCGGCTTTCGTCGCTCATCTTGTCGAGCAAAAAAGGTTCTACAGCGCTTTTGTATTTCCCGTGGCGGATGATCTGCATGTCAGCATCTAGTTTTTCGAGGGTTCCTTTAAAAAACATTACTTCGGCGTAAAGTCCTCTGAAGTCCACGCCACCCTCGGGGTTGAGATAAATGGTGTCGGCTGTGCTGGCCAGAAAATAGGAACCTTGCGTGTAGCCTTCACTGTAGGCCAGGATAAATTTCCCTGATTTTTTAAACTCAAGCAGCGCGTGGCGCACTTCTTCCACGGTAGCCATGCCGCTTTGCAGATTGGTGAGGTCGAGATAAATCCCTTTGATGTTGGGATCGCGTGAAGCTTTGTCCAGATTTTTTAGAATATCGTTCAAGCCAATGGATTTTTTAAGATCGAAACTTGAAAAATTGAAATTTGAAAAAGGGTCTTTGGAGGTGCGGTCGATCAATGGTGTGCTGAACTCGATGTGCAAAAGGCTATTTTCAGCCACCTGTGTTTCCTGTGTTTGCATCATAGCGGCAAAGCCGGAGATTATACCCAGGAAAACGAAAAACATGATCACCGACATGATCAAAAAGCCCAGCATAGAGGCAAACATAAATTTGAAGAAATCTTTCATAACGTATAATTTTAGGTGAGGCTACAAATATGCGATTTTCTTTCGAAAAAGAACCCTATTTTTGGTTCCTCTAATTTGAACAGCCATGATGCACGAAAGCTATCTGCTGGTGGGCAGCAACGAGGGGAACAGGGAGCAAAATATCGCTGATGCTATTAAAGCCATTGCGCTGCAGGCCGGTATAGTTAGCAAAATGTCATGGCTTTACAAGTCGGAGCCCTGGGGGTTTAATGCGGAAACTGATTTTTATAATCTGGCACTTTTGCTGCTGACGCCTCACCAGCCGCATGCTTTGTTAAACATTCTGCTTGGGATTGAAAAATCTCTGGGGCGTGTCAGAACAGAAAAGACCGGCTACGCTTCGCGCATCATCGACATTGATATTTTATTTTATGATCAGTTGATAATGGAATCGCCGGTGCTAACGCTGCCACACCCCCGTATTCGCGAACGCCGGTTTGTGCTTGCGCCAATGATGGAGTTGGATATGGATTATAAACATCCCGTTACGGGTTTATCTGTTGCTCATATGCTTTTAAAATGCGAAGACTTTTCTAAAGTAGAAAAAATAAAAAAAATGGAGAATATTTTTGATTAATACAATGACCCTTACACGCTACAATTTCATCTCCATCGAAGGCAACATCGGCGCCGGAAAAACCTCCCTGGCTACCCGCATTGCCCACGACTACAACGCCAAGCTGATCCTGGAACAGTTTGAAGAAAACTCGTTTCTGCCCAAGTTTTACCGCGAGCCTGACAAATATGCGTTTCCGCTCGAGCTATCTTTCCTTGCCGAACGCTACGAGCAACTCAAGCGTAGCCTCTCTGCCCGCGACCTGTTCAAGAGCTTTACGGTGTCGGACTATCTCATCGATAAGTCGTTCATCTTTGCCCGCAAAAACCTGCCGGAAGATACTTTTGGTTTGTATAAAAAATTGTTTGAGATCATCAGTGAGTCGCTGCCCAAGCCCGACCTGCTGGTTTACCTTTATCTCAACATCGACAATCTGATGCACAACATCCGGCATCGCGGGCGCAGCTACGAGCAGGATATGAAGCGTGAATATCTCGAAAAGATTCAGGAAAGTTATTTGGATTTCATCCGGCAAAAAACCAACATGCGCATTTTGGTCATCGACACCAATAATCTTGATTTTGTAAACAAGCAAAAGGATTATGAAAAAATCCTACACGCCATCTCCAAAGAATATTCTATCGGGCTGCACCGAATTAGGCCGTGACATTCAATATTTTGCTCTTGCAAATTAAATATTGAAATTTCTTTGGTTTTTGATCTTAGGAATTTGGCTACAGCCTTCTACCGCTCCTCGTATTGCTGCTGGTAATAGTTCTGGTAGTCGCCCGAAGTAACCCGCGCCATCCATTCGCTGTTGTCGAGGTACCAGTCGATGGTTTTCGAAAGGCCTTCCTCAAACTGCAACGAAGGTTTCCATCCCAGCTGGTTTTGTAGTTTTTCTGAATCGATGGCGTAGCGAAGGTCGTGGCCAGCGCGGTCTTTTACGTAAGTAATCAGTTTTTCGGAAGTTCCCGGCGTGCGCTTTAGCTTTTCGTCGAGCAGCTTGCACATCAGTTTTATCAGGTCAATGTTCGTCCATTCGTTGTGGCCGCCGATGTTGTAGGTTTCGCCCACTTTGCCACGATGAAAAATGTGATCGATGGCGTCGACGTGATCTTCAACCCACAGCCAGTCGCGCACATTAAGACCCTGACCATAAACCGGCAGCGGCTTGTTGTGGCGGATATTATTAATAAAAAGTGGAATCAACTTCTCCGGGAATTGATTTGCGCCGTAATTGTTTGAACAGTTGGAGATTTTAACCGGCAGCCCAAAAGTATGATTGTAAGCGCGCACCAGATGGTCGCTGCTGGCTTTGGAAGCGGAGTAGGGGCTTTTGGGATCGTAGGAAGTCTCTTCCGTAAAAAATCCTGTGTCGCCCAACGAGCCGTAAACTTCATCCGTGGAAACGTGGCAAAAAATCCGTCCTTCAAAGTTATCTTTCCAATGATGGCGTGCGGCGTTCAGCAGGTTGGCGGTTCCCACAATATTGGTGTAAATAAACTCCATCGGGCTGCTGATCGATCGGTCCACGTGCGACTCGGCCGCCAGATGGATCACTGCATCGATAGCATATTTTTCAAAAAGCGACTGCATCTTTTCGGCATCCACGATGTCGGCTTTTACAAAAGTGTAGTTAGGCTTGTGCTCTATATCCGTTAAGTTTTCGAGATTGCCGGCATAGGTGAGTTTATCCACATTTACGATGTGATAATCCGGATATTTATTTACGAAAAGCCGCACCAGATGCGAACCAATAAAACCGGCACCACCGGTAATCATGATGTTTTTGATAGGATGTGTCATTGCTAAAATGTTTTAATGATTATCTGATTTATGAGTTTTGTCTAAAACCACCAAACTACTAATTTTCAGCCCTTTTTACCCCGAACCCTAAAGGGAGAAGTACTGAAAAATCAGTAGTTTGGGAAAGTCCCCTTTAGGGGGGTTAGGGGTTTTGAGATTTTTTAGACTGGTCTCATTTATTCTTTTTTTGTTTGGCCAAAGCCAATTCCCAGTTCCAGGATGAAAGTATCATCTCATCGAGATTTTTTTCGGCTTTCCAGCCAAGTACTTCATTGGCCAGTTGCGTGTCAGCCCAAACAGAAGTAATGTCGCCTGCGCGGCGTTCTACGATTTTATAATTTAGTTTTTGATGAGAAATGCGTTCAAAGCTTTCTATCACTTCCAGCACCGAATAGCCCGTCCCGGTTCCGATATTAAAAAATTCGACATTCTTTTTTTGTTTGTTTTCCATCATCCGCTTCAGCGCCACCACATGTGCTTTTGCAAGATCACTTACGTGGATATAATCCCGGATGGGTGTGCCGTCGGGAGTGGGGTAGTCGTCGCCAAAAACCTTGAGCTGCGCGCGTAGGCCGATGGCCGTTTGCGTAATGTAAGGCACCAGATTGTTGGGAACACCCAACGGCAGCTCACCAATGTTTGCGGAAGCATGCGCACCGATGGGATTGAAATAGCGCAACAGCACCGCATGCAGCGGCGAAACCTGTGCCTGGTCGCTGATGATCTCTTCCGCAATTTGTTTGGTATTGCCGTAAGGCGACATGGCTTTTTGTATTGGCGCCGATTCTTTTACAGGCAACTGTTCCGGCTGACCATAAACGGTACACGACGACGAAAAAACCAGATTTTGCACCGCATGTTCCTGCATTTGATCCAACAAATTTATCAACGAAAAAAGATTGTTATGATAATACATCAGCGGCTTCTCCACCGATTCGCCCACCGCCTTGGATGCGGCAAAATGTATCACCGCCTTCACCTCCGGGTGGCCGTCGAAAAACGTAGCCACTCCTTCACTGTCGGTAAGATCGAGATTCACAAAAGCGGGCCGTATGCCGGTGATGGCTTCAATCTGATCCACCACTTCGATGCGGGAGTTGGAGAGATTATCCACAATCACCACCTCGTAGCCTTGCTGCTGCAGCTCCACCACCGTGTGTGAGCCAATGTAGCCTGTTCCGCCCGTTACCAGTATCTGTTCCTTCATTTCACTAGGGTAATTTCAAAAATTAATAAACTACAAACTCCAATAGGTAAGCTCTTTTATCTTGTTGCGATAAATGCCTTTTATGTCGCAAAGGATTCCATTTTCACAACTGATATTTTTAAAGAAAGCCTCGTCAAGATCGACATATTCATCGTGATTTACGGCAACGACGACCGCATCGTATTTGGTGCCGTTTTTCTCTTTGAGTTCAAAACCATATTCGTGTTTCACATGATCGCTGTCGGCGTATGCATCCACCACGTCCACTGTTACACCGTAGGAGCGGAGTTCGGAGATGATGTCGGGAACACGCGAATTGCGGATGTCGCTTACGTTTTCTTTAAAAGTAACGCCCATCACCAGTACTTTCGAATCTGCGATATTTTTTCGTGCGGCGATGAGTTTTTTCACCAGTTGCCTGGCTACATAAAATCCCATCGAGTCGTTCACATAGCGTCCGGAGTTGATGATCTGAGGGTGATATTTAAATTTCTTGGCTTTGTAGGCCAGATAATACGGGTCAACGCCGATGCAGTGACCGCCAACCAATCCCGGGAAAAACTTCAGGAAGTTCCATTTTGTTCCGGCAGCTTCCAGCACATCGTAGGTATTGATGCCCATGCGGTTGAAGATGATGGAAAGCTCGTTCATCAGTGCAATGTTCACGTCGCGCTGGGTGTTTTCGATAATCTTGGCAGCTTCGGCTACCTTGATGGAAGCAGCGCGGTGTACGCCTGCATCCACCACAAGTTCGTAGGTTTTAGCAATCACATTTAGCGATTCTTCATCACAACCCGAAACAACCTTGGTGATGGTTTGCAGCGTATGCACCTTGTCGCCGGGATTGATACGCTCGGGCGAGAATCCTACTTTAAAATCTTCTATAAATTTCAATCCCGAAAGTTCTTCGAGCAGCGGGATGCAATCTTCCTCGGTTGCGCCGGGATACACTGTGGATTCGTAAACTACGTAATCGCCTTTTTTGAGGATTTTCCCCACGGTGCGGGTGGCGGCAAGCAGTGGCCTGAGGTCGGGCATGTTGCTGTCGTCGATGGGTGTGGGAACCGCCACAATGTGAAAGTCAGCTTTGCGCAAATCGTCAGGATCAGCCGTAAAGAGAATGTCGCAACCCTCGAAAGCTTCCGCCTCAAGTTCCTGGCTTGGATCAATATTGTTTTTCATCAGCGCAATGCGCTCCGGTTTGATGTCGAAACCGACGACGGAAGCTTTGCGCGCGAAGGCCAGAGCAATGGGCAGCCCTACGTAGCCCAGGCCTATCAGCGAGATTTTTGCTTCCTTTTTTAAAATTTTGTCGTAAAGTGTCATTTTGTTTTTCTCCTCGAAAAGATCATCCCTGAATAATCCGGATGAAAGTGATTTTATTAATTAACTGAGTTTTTTTTAATTTTTGATACGCAACCATCTTTGATTTCGTATTGCTCCTTGCTTTCCGGACAGACAGCCAATCCATTTTCGTTGAAATCGAGCCGATGACCATATTCGCTCATCCAGCCGATCTGCCGTCCGGGATTGCCGACCACCAGGGCATAAGGAGCCACCGTTTTGGTAATCACCGTTCCGGCGCCGATGAAGGCAAACTCGCCGATGTCGTGGCCACAAACGATGGTGGCGTTGGCGCCGATAGAAGCGCCGCGTTTCACCAGGGTGCGTTCATAACTGCCGCGGCGCACAACCGCACTGCGCGGATTGGTAATGTTGGTAAATACCATCGACGGCCCCAGAAACACATCGTCCTCACAGGTTACGCCGGTGTAGATGGAGACGTTGTTTTGCACCTTTACATTATTACCCAAGACCACCTCTGGCGAAATCACCACATTTTGGCCGATGTTGCAATTTTCACCAATCCGGCAGTTGCTCATTAGATGCGAAAAATGCCAGATTTTGGTGCCTGTACCAATTTCACATCCTTCGTCGATCACTGCCGTGGGATGGGCGTAAAAATCTTTTTTTTCTGTCATAATGATTATTTATTGGCAAATTCCAAAACGGCGTCGGTGATGTATTTAAGTTGCTCCTCGTCGAGTTCGGTGTGCATTGGCAGCGAAATGACGTGTTTGGAAAGATGCTCCGTTACCGGAAAATCACCTTCCTTGTAGCGCGGATCCTGATAAGCTTTTTGCATGTGCATGGGAACCGGATAATAAATCATGGCGGGAATGTTTTTGGAAGCCAGGAATTTCTGCAGTTCATCACGATCCATATCTTTAGTAACCAAAGTATATTGATGATAAACGTGCGTGGTGAAAGGCGCCGTAACGGGAGTTTTCAGTTTGGGATGATTGGCAAATGCTTTATCATAAAAGGCAGCAGCTTTCTGGCGGGCTTTGATGTAATCGTCAAGATAACCCAGTTTTACTTTAAGAACTGCAGCCTGAATGCTGTCGAGGCGTGAGTTAACGCCAACATAGTCATGGTGATAGCGCACCACCATGCCGTGATTTACCACCACGCGCAGTTGTTGCGCCAGCGCGTCGTCATTGGTAAAGATGGCGCCACCATCACCGTAGCAGCCCAGATTTTTTGACGGGAAAAACGACATCCCGGAGGCGTGCCCAATGGTGCCGGTCTGGCGCTTGGTGCCGTCGCTAAAAGTAAAATCTGCGCCAATAGTCTGACAGGTATCTTCGATCACATACAAATTGTGCTCATCGGCAATCTTCATGATGGCTTCCATGTCGGCAGCCTGCCCGAAAAGATGTACCGGAACAATAGCTTTGGTTTTGGGTGTGATGGCTTTGCGGATGGCTTCCGGATCGATGTTGAAAGTGTCGGGATCAACGTCAACTAAGACGGGCGTGAGACCGAGCAACGCGATTACCTCGGCGGTAGCGATAAAGGTAAACGAAGTGGTGATTACCTCGTCGCCGGGCTGCATGTGAAGCCCCATCATGGCAACCTGCAATGCGTCGGTGCCGTTGGCGCAGGGGATTACATGTTTAACGTTGAGGTATTGTTCGAGTGCTTTCTGGAATTCCTGCACTGCTGGCCCGTTGATGAATGACGTAGTATCGATTACTTGTTGGATAGCATCGTCGATTTCCGTTTTAATCTTATCGTACTGACCCTTGAGGTCAACCATTCTTATTTCGTTCATCCACAATTTTTATTTAGGTGATTGATGATGATTTATACAGGCGGCAAAGGTAAAATTTAATAAGGCGTTAACAAATCAGATCAGAAAAAGTCACAGTTAGATAATTATAAAAGCAATGAGTGGCTCGTGATGAGAAAAAAGTCAGTCAGAAATGGGAAGTCTGTGGCTTTTATTTCAACATTCTCTTCGGCAAGCTGGCTTCGACAGGCTCAGCCACCGCAGGGCAGGCTCCATTCGATTTTCTACGGTTCGAAATTCAAAAAATAAAATTGAGAAAGAAGAAATGGATTTTAACAAAGCGATATCTGATTATTTATTTTTTGGAATTTCAAATTACTACAAGCAGCCTTTTCATTTATTTTTAAAAATGGGATTTATTTGTCATTTTCCTGATTGTTCTTTGGAATTTCAAACATCCCTCACTCCTCCAATAATCATTCGTGTATCTTTGCGTTTTTTTGCAATGAAAATAAAGCTGCCACTACTCTTTTGCCTGATAATAGCACTGATGCCGCTATTGCTAAATGCACAATCCGACACCGAAGGCAAAGCCACCGAAGCTGAACCTGATGCGATGTGGAGTATCTATCCATCGTTTTCATGGCAATGGCCTGCCGGTGATCTGGCCGACCGCTTTGGTTCATCGGGTACCATCGGGCCAGGGTTTTTCTATAAAACTGCCTCCAACTGGATTTTCAATGTTGACTTCAACTTTATCTTTGGCAATGTAATACGTGAGGATTCGCTCATCCAAAATCTCATCAACTCGCAGGGTTTTGTCATCGACGACCAGGGACATTATGCCGAAGTCTCTTTTTTCGAGCGCGGTTTTTACAGTACTTTTCGCGTCGGTAAGGTGATCCCCGTATTTGGTTCTAACCCCAACTCCGGCTTATTGCTGACGGTGGGTGCCGGATATCTGCAGCATAAAATTCACATTGAGGTTACCAATCAAGCCGCTTCACCGCTCAAGGGTGATTACAAAAAAGGCTACGACCGCTATAGCAATGGCTTTAGCACCGTGCAGTTTGTGGGTTATATTTATCACGGCAAAAGCCGGTTGGCCAACTTTTTTGGCGGGGTAGAGTTTGTTCAGGCCTGGACAAAAAACCGCCGCTCGATGAACTTCGACACCATGCGTCGCGACGACACGCCACGTTTCGACATGCTCATCGGCCCCAAGGTTGGATGGATTATCCCCTTCAACAAGCGCATGCCCGAAGACTTTTACTATTACTAACCCTGCAGTAAATCATCATCCGGATGACTTTTTTATACAATCTCATTATTCATCTTTATGTATTGCTGATAAGGCTGGCAGCTTTGTGGAATCCCAAGGCAAAGCAATGGGTGGCCGGGCGCCGTCATATTTTCGATCAGCTTCAAAAAGCGATTAATCACGACCACCCGCTGGCGTGGTTTCATTGCGCCTCGTTGGGCGAATTTGAGCAGGGACGCCCGGTGATAGAAGCTTACAAAAAGAAATTTCCTACACACCGGATTTTGGTCACCTTCTTCTCGCCTTCGGGTTATGAAGTGCGCAAAAATTACGCTGGTGCTGATTACATCTACTACCTTCCTGCCGACACCACACGCAATGCGCGGCGGTTTGTGGCGCTGGTAAAACCGCACATTGTTTTCTTTATTAAATATGAATATTGGTTTAATTATCTGCGCCAGCTTCACCAAGCCGGCGTGCCGGTGGTGGGCGTTTCGTCGATTTTCCGTCAGCGGCAGCGTTTCTTCCGCTGGTATGGCCGATGGCAGTTGGCAGCGCTCAAAAGGTTCTCCCACTTTTTTGTGCAGGATCAGCAATCCGCCGACCTGTTGGCCAATGCAGGTATAATGCAAGTTAGCGTTAGCGGCGATACACGTTTTGATAGGGTGGCACAAGTTGCCCGTCAAAAGAAATCCTTCCCTCTGGTAGAGCAATTTGCCGCTGGTCATCAGGTTTTTATTGCCGGCAGCACCTGGCCTCCCGACGAAACTATGGTGCGGCTGCTGATTGAGAAAAATATTCCAAATCTTAAATTTATCATAGCTCCCCACGAAGTTCACGAAGCACGCATCCAACGACTGGTAGAATCATTACCCCGCGAGACGGTTCGCTTTTCGCAAGCCACCGACCAAAATCTGGCCGAAGCGTGTGTGCTGATCATCGACAACATCGGAATTTTATCGCATCTATACCAATATGCTGATGTGGCTTATATCGGCGGTGGATTTGGCGTGGGTATTCACAACATTCTGGAAGCAGCAACCTTTGAGCTTCCGGTTCTCTTTGGTCCCAACTACCATAAGTTTCGCGAAGCAGTGGAGCTTATCGCACAAGGTGGGGCTTTTTCTTTTGGCAATGAACAAGAGTTTCTTGCTGCTGCATTGTCGCTGCTCACCGATGAATCACGTCGCAAGGCTGCTGCCCAAATTGCCCGGCAATACGTCAAAAGCCGCGAGGGAGCAACCCGTTTAACTCTCGGAGGGCTCCTCCGCAGCTAGCTTTCCTCAGACTCCTCCGGTTCGTTCATCACGCGGGTTTGGGTAGTGATGGATTCTTCGTGGATGGTTTTGAAGAGGTTGTTGATGAATGCTTCGCTGAGTTCCAATTGCTGGCCTGTGTTCAGCCCGGTGGTGATGATTTCGTTCCAGCGCTGGGGTTGCAAGATGGTGATATTGTGTTTCTTTTTGTAGCGTCCGATGGCTTTGGCCAGCTTCATGCGCTTGTGCAGGAGTGTTAGCATTTCGTTGTCGAGGCAGGAAATCTGGCTACGGAGTTCTTCGAGAGTGGTGTTGTCGGCACCATCGGCTTCCAGATGGCGAATCACCAGATTTTGCAGCATCTGGTGGAGTGCCTGCGGCGTTATTTGCTGCTGTGGATCGCTGAGCGCTGCTGCTGGATTGCAGTGGGTTTCTATCATCAGCCCGTCGAAGTTGAGGTCCATCGCTTTTTGTGCTACCTGCTGCAATAGTTCGCGTTTACCTGCTATGTGACTCGGGTCGCACAGCATGGGGATTTGCGGCATGCGCCGGCGTAGCTCGATGGGAACCTGCCACATGGGCGGATTGCGGAAGATGTTTTTTTCGTAAAGCGAGAAGCCGCGGTGGATGGCGCCCACTTTACGGATGTCCGATTCGAGCAGTCGTTCGATGGCTCCAATCCAAAGCTCCACATCAGGATTCAAAGGATTTTTTACAAAAACGGGAATATCGGTTCCTTGCAGCACGCGGGCTATCTCCTGCACAGCGAAAGGGTTGGCCGTGGTTCGCGCACCAATCCAAACAACATCAAACCCAGCCTCGAGTGCCGCCTGTGCATGTGCCGCGTTGGCAACTTCGGTTGCTACTTTTAGTCCGGTAACCGACTGTACCTGCTGCATCATCTCTAATCCTTTGTTGCCCACGCCCTCAAAAGCGCCGGGACGTGTGCGGGGTTTCCAGAGGCCGGCACGAAATACACCAATGCCTCCTGCACTAATGCCAGTGGCGGTTTCGAGCATCTGCTCCGAAGTTTCGGCACTGCAAGGCCCGGCGATGATCAGCGGTCGATGCCCGTCGCCGAGTCCCCACTGTTGTAATATTTCTATCGTTTTCGTAGTAAAGCTTGTTTTGGTAAAAGTGGAAACTAAACAAAAACCAACGGCACAGGTTCAGCGCAAAGTTTCCCTGTGCCGCTGACAATTTATCTTGCTACAACTATTTTGGCGAAAGCCGATGAATTATTGTTTTCTATTTTAATAAAATAGACCCCATTTTGTAACCGAATACCGTTGAGATTATCGGCATCCAGTTCCAGCGTAGTTTCCCCGTTATTAACGTAAGTTGCAATGATTTTACCCTGCAAATCGGTGATGGTAATAATTGATGCTGCGCCAGCAGATTCAGGCCAGATGATGGTAAAAACTCCGCTCACAGGATTGGGATGAACGCGGATGGATTCCGTACCAGAAGTATTTTCATCTACTCCTTCGTAAAACACTAAAACGACGTTGGAGGGAACCGACTCAAATTCGCCCCAGGCAGTGGTTACATAATATTCGTTATAACTCTGCGGAGATTCATCCACGTACGAAAGCTCACCGGGCGGAGTGGTAGCCAAAAGTGTATCATTTTTATAAATATTAAAATGAGTGTATTGCCAGCCGAACGGTGCAGAGGGCTGCAGGTTAGTAATCTTTTGAGGTTCTCCGATATTTAGCGGAAGCAAATTTGTCAGCACAGTTTCTATACCTTGGGCGTCGGTTCCGTCGTCCACCACAAAACCCTGGATATTCCAGTTGATGTCCCATCCAAAGTAGCTGCTCATGCTCACCCAGTTGGAGCCATAGAGGAGCATGTCGCCTTTGAAAGCAATGGCAGGGCCGTTGTCAGTTCCTGCCGGATATACGCCATTGGGATTAATTACGCGGTAGCCGATCCAGAGTTCCTGCTGGGCATCTATCTGCAGCGGCACGTCCAGTTCTATGGCATTCCATTCGTTGGGTACCGGGTAAGCCACCAACTGTTCGCGCACCAGGTTGCCGGCGTAGTTTTGGTTGCCCCCCTGCCATACGCGGATAAATATCTGACAATCGACATCTACAAAAAACGCCGAAACACTTGTCAGATATTGGTTATCGTAGTTTTGCAGGTCACCCGTGGTAAATCGGATGGCAGCATCGAAAAGCGCTATATTTTCGCCACCTACCGCATCACTGTTTTCGCCATCATCCCAGTGAATCCATTCACCTTCGGATGCCGGTGCCTGCCATTCCAAATTTACAGAGGTATAGTTCAGAATGGAGGCCATGAGTTGTACCGGCGGAAAGAGAATTGGCTCGGCAATGAAAATCGTTTCGGAACGCATCGGGGAATTTCCATCATCATAAACTGCCAGCACGCCCAATGTATGCTCCATCCCAGGTGTCAGATCGCTGATTAGAATAGATGTTTCCATTTGCATAAACGACACAATCTCGTCATCCAAATAGACATTATAACCCAGTAGCGTCTGTGGTTGCAGGCGCATTTCAGTAGTGGCTTTCTGATCGAAGGCTATTCCGGCACGAATCATAAAATCGATTTCATCCTGCACATACCAACTCTCTCCACCGTCGAGGGTGGAGTAGGAGAATCCGTCGGGTTGGTTCAGGTCGCCACCAATTTGGTAAAGGTTTCCTTCTTCCCACTGGCAGGCTGCGTAAAAACGCACATTTTGTGGAATGGGAATGTCCATATTCACGATGGTATAGGGATCATCAACAGCTACCAGATAGGGGCCGCCATAAATTTGACTCAGATCGGGAGCGCCGCCATTGTCGCCAGCGATCCATAATTTCATGGTTTCGCCGGCAAATCCGGGGCTGGTTAATAGTTTCACCTGACGCAAATAACAGGACGAATTGTGCTGGAATCCTACGGCCATAAATTCGTTTCCGGTAGCTGTGCCCAAATTGAAAAGCCCGTTGGCCTCACCGTCGTCGTAGGCCAGTTCGATGGAGCCGAATCCGATTGGAGCTTCCCAGGAAACTATCACATCATTTACCTCTTGCTGATGTACCATGAGATTGTGCGGTGGATAGTTGCCCGGCACCAGTGCTATGAGTGTAATTTCTACAAACATGTCTTCGGTGAGCACCAGGGCAGGCTGTGAATAATTTTGAAATCCGGCTGCCGAAACGGAAAGATCATAAGTGCCGGCAGGAACGTCGAGACTATATTCTCCATCCACATCCGAAAATATTAAATAACCACCAAGCCCAACAGCAGCATTCTGGATGGGAATATTGTTTTCATCGCGGACAATGCCGCTAAAGTTTACGTCGGAACTTACTTGGTTTTGCGCGGCACGTCCCCACACTTCATAATTAAAGGTTCCGTCGTTGGGGCGGTACCAGGCGGTGTACATTTCGTCCACGCCATTATCCGCACGTCCGACAATTTGCACCCAGGCGGCGTCTTCGGTAGCTTGCGAAAACGGTTCCATCTCCGACCAGGTGTAGCCATTATCAATAGAGTATTTTAGATAGGCTTTGTCGTTGCCACTGTATGTGTCGTCGCTCCAGACGGCATACAGGCGATAGTTGTTGTCGAAGTTGGGCGTCACCCACAAGTCGGGACGCTCCGATGCGCCGGTATTGTCGGAGAGGTTCACGCCCGGCTGCCAGGTGGTGCCAAAGTCGTCGCTGCGGTAGAGCATGATATCGGTTTGCAGACCGTCCACATTGGATGAAACAATTACAAAAAGGCTGTTGCCGATCAGCCGGGTATTCAGGCGGGCGTTGTAGTTGCCATCGTTGGTGATATTGACTGGCGTTGTCCAAAGGACGCCGAAGTCGGAGGAGGTGGTTACAAACACGTCGAGATCATTGTAACTTGCGCCGGTTTGTTCGTTCCAGCTAACGGCGAGCCGCTGATCGTGCATGGCCAGGTTGCACCAGCGCGCGTTGCCGGTGGTCTGTGATAGGTTTTGGGGCGTACTCCAGGTGGCGCCGCCATCGGTAGAAGTAATCAGAAAGATTTGATATTTGTAATCGAGGTCGCGGTCTTCGTAGGCCACGAGTACCGTATCGCCCGAAGCAACAATTTGTGGCACCTGTGCCAGCCGAATCGAGTTGGTTATTTGAACTTCATTGCCAAACGTAACGCCGCCATTTGTAGATTTCACCATAAAAATCTCACTGTTGCCCGAGGTGTTGCGGTAATAGGTAATATAAATGTTGTTGCCACTTGCGGCTACCACCGGATATTTGCCGCCATAGTCGATACCGGAGTAGAGGGTGAGTTTCTCGCCCCAGTTCTGGCCGCTGTTATTGCTTTTCCTAAACATGATGTCGCCCCACTGATCCCACACCAGATAGTAGTTGGAGCCTTCGGCGGCAAGGTCGTGCTCGTTGGAAGGTCCATATTCGTTGCTGAGGTTTTGCATTTCAGAAAAGGTGACCTGCGCAAAGGCTGCATTTAGCATCAGCAAGCCAATGATGAGGAAAGTAAAGATTCGTTTCATGACGGGATGGTTTTAAATATTAAAATGCAAAGCTAAGAAAAAGCGATTTGAAAAACGTGATTGTGTTGGCTGTCATCATGGAAAAATTGAATACAAAGAGAAAAATCCTATGCTAATGGAAACCGAATGGAATTTTGATTTCATTTGTTGCAAAATAATGAAAAGGGTGCTCAAGCATTCCTGAATCTTAATCACTGGTGGCTGGTTAAAAACAATAGATTCTTCGCTACGCTCAGAATGACAAGGGCTTGCGCTGGATTGGAGGGGAGTGGTCTAAGCTGGCGGCGAAGCCGCCAGCTTAGACCACTCAAGAACCCTAATGCCTTGTCATTCTG
>CAZTCX010000018.1:29181-32184 GCA_964612515.1 uncultured Lentimicrobiaceae bacterium
TGAACGAAACGCAGTGGAGTGAAGAATCTATTTAAAGGAAATTATGTTTACCGGATAACAATGAATTTTAATCACTAACTAAATTTTTTAAAAGCTATGAAAAAATTTATGTTTGCAGCCCTAGCGCTGCTGCTTGCGAGTTTCCTGGCAGAGGCTCAGGAGTACAAAGTTGTAACAACGGTCGAATCAGTGGTGCCGATGGGATTGGGGCGCTCGCGAATTATCGAAAGTGGCGATACGCTGGCTGTAGCCGATTTTACAACGGCACGCACCGATGGCAAAAAAAGTAAACAGGGTCAGGTGAGTCGTGCGGATGCTAAGATTGATAATTTTCAGGAGACCAAGCTGCTGAACTTTTACAGTGCCGTGGGTATCAATTTTCAGAACATTGCGTCCAACGATGCCATGATCACAGCCAAGATCAACCAGCTTGTAGGCGATGGCTGGAAGCTGCAATTTATTACCAGCGGCGTAGAAAGTGATGCCGGAAAGGATGACCACGTCGGGATTTTTATTACGCGCTATATTTTCTATCGGGAGTAATCGGGTGTTTTGAATACCCGCGCATAAAAGAGGGAGCGTGATCGGAAACACAAGGTTCGATCACTCTCCCTTTTTTGGTAATTACTTTGGTATTAATACTTGCAACTATTGTTTCAATCTTTTCGCCGCCAATGCCCCATCCCCGGCCCTTCCCCGACGCAGGGAAGGGAGCTCTCTTTCGTGGCAGAGCGGAAAACCCAAATGAAGCATTCCGCCTAGCGAACTCCCATAAAGCCCGTCAGAAGTGTCTTTTCTCCAATTGGAGAGGGGGTCGGGGGTGAGGCAAAAAAAAGAAGTTCTCCATTCCCTTAAGAACCAATTGTTCGATAGCAGCTAAATAGTTACCTTTTTTTATTAAACAAAGTCTTGTCAAAACAAAGGATGTTTAGATAGAAACGCCCAGTTTGGGCGTCTCTACAAGGTCATATTTTCTAAAAACGCCTACTCCCACGCCTACCGGTCGTCTTTAAGCGGCTTAAAGCCTTTGCCCAGCACTTCGTTCGCGTCGATCACCGTTACAAACGCTTCGGGATCCACCGTGTGAATATAATCCTTGAGCATCTGGTATTCGCGACGGCTAACGCTGGTGTAGATCATGTGCTTTTCGTTGTTGTTGTAAAGGCCTTTGCCCGTGAAATGTGTCCCACCTCGTTTGAGATCGACGATAATTTTCTGCCGGATGGCTTCGTGCTTATCAGAGATGATAAACATTGTCTTTTCGTATGAAACGCCCCGAAGTGTGATGTCGATAACCTTGCCGGTGATAAAGATGACGATCCACGAATAGAGCGGTATTTTCCAGTCGCCGAAGGCTGCCAATCCCACCAGCACAATGGACGAATCCACAAGGATCATCAATTGGCCAAGCGGCAGGCCGGTGTATTTATTAATAATCATCGCAATGATATCGGAGCCGCCGGACGTAGCACGCGAACGGAATATCAATCCCAGCCCGAAGCCGATGAGTACGCCGCCAAAGATGGAGGCAAGCAGCAACTGGTCGCCCAGCACCAGTGGGTCGTCCTGGCCTAAGAAATAGGTGAGAAAGTCCATCCAAAAAGCCGTTAAGAAAAAGCCGAATATCGTCTTGATGCCGAAGCGCGGACCCAGCACCCGAATGCCTATAAGCGTAAGCGGAATGTCCATGCTCAAGCCCAGCAAACCGATGGGAATACCTTTAGGCCAGAATTCAAACACGCCTTCGGTAAGATAATGGATTACAATGGCAATCCCATACACGCCACCTGGAACGATGCGGTAGGGATTGATGAAAAGCACAAATCCGCTGGCCATTATAAAGGAGCCGACGACGATGAGGCTATATACTTTGAACCATTCCCTGGAGAATAGTTTTTCTCTTGTTACAAAAGACATTGCGCTATTGTTGGTTTAGGTTGATCTCTTAATTATAAATAACGAGCGCAAAAGTATAGCCTTTGGAACAGCCGCAATTAGCAAGGCGGCTGGGGTAAGGATTTGTAACGGGAAGGTGAGCTTTGGGAAATCTTATTTTTATTCTAAAAATTTAGTAGCTCGTAATTTGGTTAATTGATTAGAAATAAGGTTTTAATGCTATCCAGAAAATTCCAAAAGTAATCGTCAGTAGCTTGTGCAAACAACTTCAAATGATCGTTTTGGTTTTGATTTTTGTGATTTTGAAATTGAGATTTATTTGAGATTTGATTTATTGTTATTTGGAATTTAGCGTAGTGTTTTAAATTTAAAACACATAGCCTGAATTCCGCTCCCTACCGCATATTGTGATACACATTGCTCACGTCTTCGTCGTCTTCAAACCTGGCAAGCATTTTTTCCATGTCGGCAGCTTCGTCGGGCGTCAGCTCTTTGGTTTGGGTCGGGATGCGGTCGAATTCGGCGGTGATAATCTCAAAATTATTTTCCTCAAAATATTTCTGCAAAGCGCCAAACGATTCAAAGTCGCTATAAACAACGATGGTATCATCTTCATCAAAAACATCCGATACGCCCAGGTCGATCAGTTCCAGCTCCAGCTCTTCCACGTCGATCTCCGCAGCGTGTTTGAGTTTAAAAACGCACTTATGTTCAAACAAAAAGGTGAGGCTGCCTGTCGTGCCTAATGAGCCACCGTTGCGCGTAAAATAGCTGCGCACATTGCCCACCGTGCGAACGGGGTTGTCGGTGGTAGTTTCGACAACCACGGCAATGCCATGCGGGCCGTAGCCTTCGTAAAGCACTTCGCGGTAGTCAGCGGTATCGGGGGCGGTAGCTTTCTTGATGGCGCGATCCACGGTATCTTTGGGCATGTTGGCAGTTTTGGCATTTTGCATCAGCAGACGTAGGCGCGGGTTCATCCCCGGATCGGCACCACCGGCCTTCACAGCTATGGTGATGTCTTTTCCTATCTTGGTAAACGTTTTGGCCATGTTGCCCCAGCGCTTCATCTTCTTGGCTTTGCGGTATTCAAATGCTCTTCCCATT
>CAZTCX010000019.1:0-32152 GCA_964612515.1 uncultured Lentimicrobiaceae bacterium
CTTTCTCGGCTTTTATTAAAACAGCAAAAGATGAAACAAAGGATCATTTTATTGATTATTTTGACAGCGATGCTGATTCCTCATTCGTGTGATATTGACCGTACTTCTGATACTGACAACCTCGCTACTGGACAGGATAACTCGCTGAGCGACATCCTGAAAAGAGGCAAACTCATAGCCACCACCAACTACAATTCGTCCAACTATTTTATCTACCGTGGCGAGCCGGCGGGCTATGAGTACGAGATGCTCGAGGCTTACGCCAAACATCTCGGTGTCGCGTTGGAGCTGGTTGTTAATGAAGACTACGAAAAAGCGCTTGCCGATCTGGAACATGGAAAGGTAGATTTGATTGCCATGGGAATAAAAGTAATTGGTGAGCGCACGCGGCAGGTCGATTTCAGCAAGCCTTTGCTGCAAACCCGCCAGGTACTGGTGCAGCGGCTGCCCGACAACTGGCGCCAGATGCGTACCACCGCCCAGGTGCAGCAGCATCTTATC
Organism: uncultured Lentimicrobiaceae bacterium; assembly: GCA_964612515.1. Classification (GTDB taxonomy): domain Bacteria; phylum Bacteroidota; class Bacteroidia; order Bacteroidales; family 4484-276; genus SABY01. The sequence continues at coordinate 502 of CAZTCX010000019.1, forward strand.
CGCAGTCCGCTCGATCTGGCTGGTAAAATGGTGTATGTTCCGCGTCATTCGGTCTATAGTCTGCGCTTGCGCAATCTGCAGGAAGAGATGGGCACCAGCATCGTGGTGGTGGAATACCCGCAGACCGATGAAGAACTAATAGAGATGGTAGCCCGCGGTGAGATAGATTACACCGTTTGCGACGAACACGTGGCCATCGTCAACAAAAAATATTTCCCCGACATTGACGTGGAAACAGCGCTTAGCTTTCCGCAAAATGTGGCCTGGGCAATGAAAAAGCAAGACAATGCGCTACAGCAAAACCTCGACGAGTGGCTCGAAGAATTTGCCGGCAGTCGCGTGGCCCAGCACATTTACAACAAGTATTTTGTTAATCCGCGCTCGATGCAATTCGCCCACAAATATAACTCGGTACGCAGCGGACGCATCTCCAAATGGGACGACATCATCAGGCAGAATAGTAGCGAACTGGGATGGGACTGGCGTCTGGTGGCATCGTTGGTCTATCAGGAATCGCGGTTTCAGTCGGATGCTTCCTCGTGGATGGGCGCACTGGGACTGATGCAACTGATGCCCGGAACGGCAGAGCTCTATGGCGTGGACAGCCTCTCGTCGCCAGCCGAAAATCTCAATGCCGGCATTCAGTATCTAAAAATGCTCGACGACCGTTTTAAAAACATCGTGCCAAACCCCGACGAACGTATCAAATTTGTGCTTGCCGCCTACAATGGTGGTATTGCCCACGTTTATGACGCACGACGCCTGGCCGAAAAGTATGGTCGTAATCCCAATGTATGGGACGACAATGTGGACTATTTTATGCTCAACAAATCCAACCCGAAATACTACAACGATGAGGTGGTGCTTTATGGCTCTTGCCGTGGCGAAGAATCCTACAAGTTTGTCAACGACATCCTGCAGCGATTCGAGCATTACCGCAATGTGATTCCGGGATAGTCGGTCCACAGTCCCACCCTGAGTTTTTAGTATGGGTGGCTGACAGGAAGATAAAATGCGACATGCTTTGAAAGTATAAAGAAAAGCCTCGGGAAACCGGGGCTTTTTTATAGAATCATCTTCATAAGTTCCAGAATTATGGTTTTAACATTAAAGCGCATTGAGGAAATCTTCAGCGTTACGAGCTTGTATTTTACCCTCTTAAATCAGCTTCATTTCCTCAACCGCCCGAAAGTGCGGTAATATCTTCAAGTCTTTTTAACCACCAGAGGCCCCACATCGCTTAGTTATCCCCAAGCATCTTGCGCGGATCCACCCACGCATCAAATTCCTTGTCGGTTACTAATCCAGATTCGAGCGCGGCTTCGCGCAGGGTTAAGTTTTCGTTGTGGGCTTTCTTGGCAATCTTAGCGGCGTTTTCGTAGCCGATGTGCGTGTTGAGTGCCGTAACGAGCATAAGCGAATTTTCCAAATTTTTACTGATGTTGACATAATTAGGCGCTATTCCCACCGCGCAGTTGTCGGTAAACGAAACGCAGGCGTCGCCCAACAGGCGTGCTGATTGCAGTAGGTTGGCCACCATCACGGGTTTGAAAACGTTGAGCTGAAACTGCCCGTGGGTGCCGGCCACAGCAATGGTCATATCGTTTCCGATAACCTGCGCGCAAACCATGGTGAGCGCCTCGTTCTGGGTGGGATTTACTTTTCCGGGCATAATGGAAGAGCCGGGTTCGTTGGCCGGAAGGATAAGCTCACTGATGCCGCAGCGCGGGCCAGAAGCCAGCAACCGAATGTTGTTGCCGATGTGCATCAGGCTCACCGCAAGAGTTTTTAGGGCGCCCGAAGTTTCCACCATCGCATCGTGTGCCGAGAGCGCTTCAAATTTGTTGAGCGCAGTCACAAAGGGGAAGCCGCTGATTTCTGCAATTTTCTTTGCAACCAACTCAGCATAACCTTTGGGCGTGTTGAGTCCGGTACCAACGGCGGTGCCACCCAGCGCCAACTCGGACAGGTGCGGCAGCGTAGCTTCGAGTGCACGGATGCCATGATTGAGTTGTGAAACATATCCCGAAAATTCGTCGCCTAGTGTGAGCGGTGTAGCATCCATCAGGTGTGTGCGTCCGGTTTTTACTACGTCTTCAAAGTCTTTAGCCTTTGCGGCGAGTGTGTCGCGCAGTTTTTTTATCCCCGGAAGGGTAACCGTGACGATGGCGGTGTAGGCCGCAATGCTCATGGCCGTAGGGAAAGTATCGTTTGACGACTGCGACTTGTTGACGTCGTCGTTGGGATGGATAAACTTCTGCTTGTCGTCGAGGGTGCCGCCATGCAGCACGTGTGCTCGGTTAGCCACCACTTCGTTTACGTTCATGTTGGATTGGGTGCCGGAGCCGGTTTGCCATATCACCAGCGGGAAGTTGCCAGCAAGCTGACCGCTAATGATTTCGTCGCAGGCACGGGCGATGAGTGTCTGTTTTTCTTCGGTCAAAACCCCCAGCTCATAATTGGCCATAGCCGCGGCCTTTTTCAGGATGCCAAAGGCAGTGATAATTTCTTTGGGCATGGAGCCTGGCTCGCCGATTTTGAAATTCTCTTTGGATCGCTGTGTTTGTGCGCCCCAGTATTTGTCGGCAGGAACTTCGATGGTTCCCATGGTATCGTGTTCGGTTCTTGTTTTCATCTGAAGGAATTTTTATTTATCAATAATGATCAATTTATTTTCTTCTATGCGTTTCCTTTCTTCCATTTTAATACCCATAGCCTGCGCTATTTTTTTGGGGACATCTGTATTGTCGTAGAACCCGCCAAAGGATTCGGCGCCAGCGCCAATCGCATAAACAGGCACTGGCGAGGCGGTGTGCGACCAGGTGGTCCAGGCCAGGCCGGCCTTGTTGTTGAGAATTTTAGTGGCGGTGGCTGCCAGCGCATTTTCGTGCCCATAGCTGAGTCGCAATTCATCTTTGTCTTCAAGTTTCGATTGCTTTGTGCTAACCAAATAGGCATCCTGCAAAAGTTTGGATTCACGGTCGGTTAGCTGAATGCCATCCCCGGTGCCGAGTTTATAATATTTGAGCACCAGCGCCATAGCGGTATCGGGGTGGTTGTGCCCTTCAATGGCAAATGTGGAATCAGCTGTTTTGGCAAAGCGATCCATCGATACTTTTTGTGCTGTGAGCATCTGCAGATAACTGTCGTAGCGCGTGAGAGCGTAACCCAGAGCCAGGCCGCCGGTTTCGTGGTCAGCGGTGACGACGATGAGTGTTTCGTCGGGATGCTGCTTATAAAATTCCAATGCCGGCTTGATGGCTTCGGCCAGCGCTTCGATGTTATAAGCCATGGCCACGGCGTCGTTGGAGTGGCACGCCCAGTCGATTTTGCCTTCTTCGCACATGACGAAAAATCCGTTTTCGTTGTCGAGCATCCGAATGGCTTTTTCGACAAAGGCTGCCAGCGGGATATCTTCGGAAGTTTGATCCATGGCAAAGGGCATGGCGCCCGAACTTTCGAGGCGTGGCGCTACTGCCAGCGCTTTGCCAGCGGCCGGCGAAAGGGTGTCAAATTGCTCGCGGGTGCGGGTGATGGTGTAGCCGGCTTTTTCAGCCAGCTCCCAGGAGGTAGGGCTTTTCTTGCCGCCGCCATCGGGCTTGGCAAATCCGCCACCGCCAAAGAAGTCGAAGTTGCTGGCGGCAAGGTCTTGTGATATTTCGTAATAATCGTTGCGATCGGGGCGATGGGCATAAAATACTGCCGGCGTGGCATGGTCGATGCTCACGCTGCTGATGATCCCCACCTTTTTACCACGCGCTTTGGCGTGATAAGCGATTGAATTCAGCGGTTCGGTGGCGTCGCCATTCATGCCAATACGATTTATATTGGTTTTTTGTCCGGAAGCCAATGCAGTTCCGGCTGCAGCCGATCCGGTGACGAGGCGGTTGGCAGCTTGGGTGGTAATAATTCCGGTTACGGGAAATTCGGTAAAGTTGAGTTTTTCAAAGCCGTCCTTGTTGTGTCGGGCAGCCAGCATAGCTTCAGTGGCAGCTACCTGCGCCAGCCCCATGCCGTCGCCTATAAAATAGAAAACGTACTTTGCCCGCTGCGCCTCCGCTTGATTTGTCCGCTGCGCCTCCGCCTGAAATGACAACAGAAAAAGAAGAATGATCAGAAAAAAATACTTTTGAGTAATGCCAAAAACTTTCATAGTCGAAATAGGATTTTATGTAGTTGTGTGTTATTGTTAATTATTAATAAGCAAGCACATGATGGCAAAAATAGCCAGTTTTTGGATTGCTGGGTCAAATGACCCCCATTTTATCATTATCAAAACATACTATTTTTGCAGGCAGAAGGAAAGGAGTAGTTTTGTGTGAGGAAAGAAAGGATTATTGGCAATGAAATTTTTTGGTGGTACTTTTGAAATGTGGCAAACGAATTAATACAATGACCGAGCGACAACTTATAGAATTACTCGATCAATTGGTAAAACAGCCTCATGAAAGTGAGTGGGTTGAGTTTAAATTAAATTTTCATTCTAATGAAGAAATTGGGGAGCGGATTTCGGCCATTTCCAATGGAGCTTGTATTCACAACCAGCCATTTGGCTATTTGGTATACGGTGTAGAAGATAAAACACAAGTAATACAAGGCACAACATTCAAAGCCAAATCACATAAAAAAGGGAGAGAAGATATAGAACACTGGTTGCTCACGCGTTTAAATCCACGAATAGATTTTACGGTGTATGAATTTGATTATGACGTCGCCCGCCATATTTCCATTTATGTAATACCCGCCACTAAAAATCAACCTGTTGAGTTTCTGCATCAGGCATACATTAGGGTAGGAAGCATCACCCGAAAACTGAATGAATTTCCGCAAAAGCAAGCTAAAATCTGGAAGAAAGAAATTATGCCTTTTGAAAAAGAGCTAGCCAAAGATAATTTAAATGCCGCAGACATCTCCAAATACTTGAGCACCGAAACTTATTTTGATCTATTGAAACTACCCTATCCATCCGATCAACAAGGAGTATTAGACAAATTTATAGAAGAAGGATTAGTGGTAAAAAGCAACAGCTATTCCATAACCAAGTTGGGTGCACTTCTTTTTGCCAAGCAGTTGAAGGATTTTGAGAGCCTGGAAAGAAAATCTGTAAGAGTAATTGTTTACAAAGGCAAAAACAAAGTAGAAACTGAACGTGAGCAAATTGTTACGAAAGGCTATGCATTGGGGTTTGAAGGTTTAGTGGATTGGATAAACAGTCAATTACCAGCCAACGAAGAAATAGGCAAAGCATTGCGAAAACAAACTAGAATGTATCCTGAAATAGCCATCAGGGAATTAGTTGCCAATGCGCTCATTCATCAGGATTTGACTGAAAAAGGTTTTCCGATGGTAGAAATTTTCACTGATAGGATTGAAATATCCAATGCCGGAACACCTTTAGTTACTCCCGACCGATTTATTGATGCCTATTTATCACGAAATGAAAAACTTGCCGGAATAATGCGTAGAATGGGTTTCTGTGAAGAAAAAGGCAGCGGCTTGGATAAGGTAATTTTCTACAACGAACTGTATCAACTACCACCTATCAATGTAATTATTTCAGAGAAACGAACGAATGTTTCTATGTATTCCTACAAAACACTCAATGATTTGGATAAAAAGGAAAAAACAAGAGCATGCTATCAGCATGCTTGTTTGAAATATGTGTCAAATGAAAAAATGACAAATCAAAGTCTGAGAGAACGTTTCAAAATTGAAGTCCAAAATGCTGCCATTGCCTCCCGAATAATTCGTGATGCACTAGAAGATAAAGTAATCAAAGAAGATGACCCTGAGAGTAAATCGAGAAAGTATGCCAGTTACATACCGTTTTGGGCTTAAAATCTTATTTGATGGTTATTTGACAACAGCCGTCTTTTTTTTGTGATAGCTTTGTAAAACAACAACAACATCTTTTTGAAACATAATGATTATCAATTATCTATTACAAAACGAGCATACAACAAACCTCCTTTTCTATTTGATGGTTATCTGATAGTTTTTGAAAAGGAACAATTCAAATAATCAAAGATGTTAAAGCATGATAGGAAACCAATAACCGACGAAACTATCGTTCATAATAATGAAACAAAGATTGTAAACCATGACAACACCACACGATACAATAGAGATCATGGCGCCAGTGGGTTCGTACGAATCGCTGATGGCGGCCATACAAGGTGGCGCCGACTCGGTCTATTTTGGCGTGGGCAAACTCAACATGCGCTCACGCTCTGCCAAAAACTTTACGCTCGACGACCTGGCCAGGATTTCCGAGATATGCCGCGAACATGGCAAACGATCGTACATCACGCTCAACACCATCATCTACGACGACGAAACCGACGAGATGCAAACCATAGTGGATGCCGCCAAAAAGCATGGCATCAGCGCCATCATCGCTTCTGATATGGCCGTGATCGACTATGCCCGCTCGCAGCAGGTAGAGGTGCACATGTCCACGCAAACCAACATCACCAATCTGCGGGCGGTGCGCTACTATGCGCAGTTTGCCGATGTAATGGTGACGGCGCGTGAGCTTTCACTCGATCAGGTTGGCGCCATCACCCGCGCCATCAAAGAACAAAACATCACCGGGCCTTCAGGCAATCTGGTACAGATAGAAGTGTTTGCCCACGGCGCTTTGTGCATGGCTGTTTCGGGCAAATGCTACCTGAGCCTCGACAATATGAACTCCTCGGCCAACCGGGGTGCCTGCCTGCAGGTGTGCAGGCGTGGCTACAAAGTTACCGATCTCGACAATGAGATAGAGCTGGAAATCGACAACGAATACATCATGTCGCCCAAAGACCTGAAGACGGTAGATTTTCTGGATAAAATACTGGCTGCCGGCGTACGGGTTCTCAAGATAGAAGGACGCGGCCGCCAGGGCGATTACGTGAAAGTGGTGAGCCGCGTATATCGCGAAGCTGCCGATGCCGTGCTGCAAGGCCATTACACCGCCGAAAATATCGACCGCTGGAACCACGAGCTTGCCACAGTTTACAACCGCGGTTTCTGGGACGGTTATTATCTGGGGCGCAAAACCGGTGAATGGACCGAAAGCTATGGCTCGATGGCCACGCGCCGCAAAGAATACGTGGGAAAGATCACCAATTATTTTTCTAAAATCGGTGTGGCCGAAATAAAGATGGAAACGAAGCAACTTGCCCTGGGTGACGATATTCAAATCACCGGACCTACTACAGGCGTTTACGAAGGCACCGTAAACGAAATACGTGTGGATGAAAAGTCTGTGGAGCTTACCGTGAAAGGCGACATGGCTTCGATACCCGTAAAAGAAACCGTGCGCCGCATGGACAAAGTTTTCAGGGTGTTTGATGATAAATCGGAAAACGTTGACAACTAATTCTAAACCATTATTTTTTCATTAAAACCAGAATATGTTCAATCTCCATTGCCACTCCAACTACTGCGACGGCGCATCGCCATTGCGCGAATATGCTGATGCTGCCGTTTCCAAAGGATTCCATACGCTTGGATTCTCCAGCCACGCGCCGCTGCCTATCGAAAATAAATTTGCTTTGCGCGATGAGCAGGCATTGCTGGAGTATGCCGCCGAAATAGCACAACTTAAAAAAGAATTTCAGCCGCGGCTGAATATTTACACTGCCCTTGAAATCGACTACATCCCCGGCATCAGCGAGGATTTTGATCATTTGCGCAAGCTGGCCGATCTCGATTATGTGATTGGCGGGGTGCATCTTGTCAGGAATGCTGACCAGGAGCAGCTTTGGTTTATCGATGGCCCGCTGCAGGAAATTTATGTGAAAGGATTTCAGCAGGTTTTTGGCGGCGACATTCGCAAAGCCGTAACCGCCTATTGGCAGCAAATGCGTGATATGATTACCACCCAAAATCCCGACATCGTGGCGCACCTCGACAAGATAAAAATGCATAACCAAAACCGTTTTTTCTCAACCACCGACAAATGGTATGTGGAACAGGTTGAACAAACGCTGGAAGTGATTGCCGCCGCCAGCACCATCGTAGAGGTGAATACACGCGGGCTTTACAAAGGCCGCAGCGACGAGCTTTTCCCCGGCGACACTATTCTAGAACGGTTGCTTGAACTGAATATCCCAGTCACGGTCAACTCCGACTCGCACCGCCCCGAAGAAATGGATGGGTATTACCCGCACGCTTACGACACGCTGAGGCGCATCGGCTTCCGGCAGGTGATGTGTTTTACTGATAAAGGGTGGGAAAGTAGAGGTTTTTAAAAAAAAAGTTGCTGGGTTCATAATGTAGTATTCAACTCTTCAATTTTTTCAAAATGTGCTTTGCCAGATTTTCGTTGATCTCTGAATGGCGTGGAATGGGCTGTGATATCTTTGTCTTTGGATTCTGATACCAGTCGTGATTCCCTCCATGACGAATTAAAATACAGCCCCCGGATTCAATTTCTTTTAATAAATCCCGACGCTTCATGCAATTTCAAGTTCACCGGTTTTTCTGATAGCTGGGATTTTCCCACTCTCCAGATCAAAAAAAATGTCTTTCAAATTTTCTTTAAGTTCTTCAAGTGTTTTCCCCTGGGTCATGTAGTCAGGATATTCCTCAAGGTATCCTAACCATTCATTTCCATCTTTCCAAAAAATATACTTGCGTTTCATAATAGGTAGGGTTTAATTATCAATCGAAGTAGCTACGGTTTTATTGCGCTTGAGCGCACCCGATCTTTTATTACAAAGGCATTGGGATACACGCCGATGATTTGCTGAAGAAACCCTTCGGCGGCCAGGCGGGTGCGGAAGTCGCCCACGCGCACTTTGTAATAGGGTTCACTGAATGAGATGTAAGCGGTGTCGTCGGGATAAAGCATCTGGTAGGTGCGGGCTTCTGTTTGCGCCCGTTCCAGCGAATTGTTGCCGGCATCAAAATAAATCTGTACGCGGTAGCCCATGGCTTCACTCTGCTTGCGCTCATTATAAACCTTGTGCATTTTGACGATTTCATCCACCCGATGGTCGCGAATTATCTCAACGTTGCCCTGCTGACCAGGACGCATGGGTAACACCTGCTCGATGGGCACTGCCGGCTCGGAAGCATTATTTTGTGCGGTCAAGGCCAAGCTTGCTATGATGGCCAGGACAAGAAAAAAACTTTTGGCTATTTGCATTTTAAAAATCTATTCTAACAAACTCTTGTTCCTTTTAGCGTCACCTTCGTGCATGCTCAAAATGGGTATCGGCGATAGGTTGACAATCTGCTGGGCACACGGTCCCAGAAGTCCGTTATCGTCCTGCTCGGTCATGATCGAAATCAAATCAGCGTCGATACTTTGGGCATATTCGATGGTCGATTTTGTAACATCTGTCGAATGAATGTATTCGACATGATATGGAACGTTGGCTTTGTCGAGGTATTTTCGAGCCCTATCAAGAAAGTTCTCGACGCGTTTGTGCATGGCCGACATGGAAGTGGCAAATACACAGGTAAGATACAGCTCCGAATGATAAAGCTGTGAAAATTCGGCAGTAAAAGGAATCTTAAGCAGGGTATTGTTGTAATGATCAATTGGTACAACGATTTTTTTAAACTCTGGTTTTAATTCAAATCTACTGTTGACACTGATGACCGGACAGCCTGCAATACTGATTATCCGGTTAGCATTGCTCCCAATCCAGAACTGCTCGTAGCCTGACACACCGTGCGATCCCATCACGATTAGGTCGGCCAGTTGTCGTTTGGCAATATTTACAATTTCCAGATAAATCTTGCCTTTGCGCAATTTGTATTCGAGCTTTCCCCCCGTTAGCAGCGGCTGGTATTGATCTACCAGTTCCGTAAAGCGCCTCACGGCTTCGGTTCGGTAATCTTCCACAGAGATGGAATAAATGGATTCGGGAGAAGCCGTTTTATCAACCCATACCATCAGGATGTCTGATTGGGATTTGTTGGCAATGGCAATGGCGTAGCGAAGTGCGTGGATAGATCCGGTGGAAAAATCGACAGCAACAATGATTTTTTTCATGGCAGTAGTTTTAAAAATACCCGTAGGCAACAACATCAGAACTTTAGAAATCGGGGCTAAATTAGATAATTTTTAGATGACCGAATGGAAGACAAAGGAGAATGCAATGGTTACCAATAACACTCGAAATTCTGGTTAATCGGGCAGCAACCACTCGACCAATCGCTACAAAGGTCGGGAATCTTCACAATTTAACTTTCCGCCTCACGCCAATATTTACCCGGTGGCTTGCCACGATTTTGCTACTTTTGAAAAATTAAAACAGAATAAAACAATGGCGATAAATAAGTATCTGGATGCTGATGCCGAACATCTTTCCAACGGAGAAAAAGAGATAGAAAAGGTGCTGCGGCCTTCTCACTTTGGAGGCTTTGCAGGGCAGGGACAGGTGGTAGATAATCTCAAAATTTTTGTAGAAGCTGCCCGCAAGCGCGGTGAGGCGCTGGATCATACGCTGATACATGGCCCGCCCGGACTGGGCAAAACCACACTTTCGCATATCATCGCCAATGAACTCGGGGTGGGTATTAAAATTACTTCCGGACCGGTGATGGACAAGCCCGGCGATCTGGCCGGCCTGCTCACCAACCTGGAGCCCAACGACGTACTTTTCATTGATGAGATTCATCGTCTAAGCCCGGTGGTGGAGGAGTATCTCTATTCGGCCATGGAGGACTACAAAATCGACATCATGATCGAAACCGGCCCCAACGCCCGCAGCGTGCAAATCGCCCTAAATCCTTTTACACTCATCGGCGCCACCACCCGTTCCGGTTTGCTTACCGCCCCATTGCGCTCACGCTTTGGCATCAACTCACGCCTTTCATATTACGATGCCGAAACTTTACGTAAAATCATCATCCGGTCAGCCGATATTTTAAATCTGGAAATCTCCGTCGAAGCCGCCATGGAAATAGCCCGCCGTAGCCGAGGTACACCACGTATCGCCAACCTGCTGCTGCGCCGTGTGCGCGACTTTGCCGAAATAAAAGGCGATGGAACCATCAATATCGACATTTCGCAATACGCACTTTCGGCGCTTAATGTGGATAAACATGGGCTGGATGAAATGGACAATAAAATACTGCTGGTCATCATCGACAAGTTTGGTGGTGGCCCCGTAGGACTTACTACAATTGCAACTGCCGTGGGCGAAGACCCTGGAACCATCGAAGAAGTGTATGAGCCTTTTCTCATCATGGAGGGATTCCTGATGCGCACTCCGCGTGGGCGCGAAGCCACAGGATTTGCCTATCAACACCTGGGAAAAATCAAAAATCCGGAGCAGGGAAAGCTGTTTTAGAGGTAGGGCGGGTTGCGTGATCTTAACGTGAAGTGAATCTGAAATAAAAAAAGGGATGCCATCCCTTGCAGGGCTGGCATCCCTTACGTGAGTTCGCAGCCCCGCAGGAGATGCAACCCTTAAGTTTATTCTTTCTTTCCTTTGATTTCGGACAACCTAGATTCATTGAACATCAACCCACTTCAACATTCAAGATTCTGCGGTTCGATATTCAAAATTCCTTTTTCTTCTTAGTCCTGATCCGCCAAAAAGCGCTCTGCTTCCAGCGCCGCCATGCATCCTGTTCCGGCAGCCGTAACAGCCTGACGATACACTTTATCCTGCACGTCACCAGCGGCAAAGATACCCGGTACCCGTGTGGCCGTGCTATCAGGATGGGTGATAATGTATCCCGTCTCGTCCATGTCGAGTTTGCCTTTAAACATGTCGCTGTTGGGCTTGTGGCCGATGGCAACAAAGAATCCGTCGATGTCGATGGTCTTTTGCGCGCCGGTTTTAACGTTTTCCACAATCACACCGGTTACGGATTTGGCAAAACCCTCCTGTTTTCCAAGGATTTCTTTGGGCACGCTGTCCCACACCATTTCGATATTTTCAGTTTTGAACAACCGATTTTGCATTGCTTTGGAGGCGCGCAATTCATCGCGGCGGTGTATCAGATAAACCTTCTTTACGAGCTTGGCCAGATAAGTAGCCTCTTCCACAGCAGTGTCGCCGCCACCAACTACTGCCACCACTTTGCCACGGTAGAAATATCCGTCGCAGGTAGCGCAGGCTGAAACGCCGTAGCCGTTGTACTCTTTTTCGCTGGGCAGACCCGTCCATTTAGCGGAAGCGCCCGTAGAAATGATTACGGTTTCGGCCAGCAATTGTTTGCCTTCGTCGGTGGTTACCCTGAAAGGCCGCGCACTGGTGTCGATATCGGTGATCTCGCCCCAGCGCACTTCGGCGCCGAATCGCTCGGCTTGTTCTTTCATTTCTTCCATCATAGCCGGTCCCTGTACGCCATTGGGATAGCCAGGAAAATTTTCTACCTCAGTGGTGATGGTAAGCTGGCCGCCCGGCTGCATGCCCTGATATATTACAGGTTTAAGTTCGGCGCGTGCTGCGTAAATGGCTGCTGTGTATCCGGCAGGGCCTGACCCGATGATCAGACATGGTACTTTTTCGATACTTTCGCTCATTACTTTCGTATTTCAGTTTTTTGCTGATTTCCTTTTCAGGAAAATCTATTGAATATTTTAATCACTTTCGTGAAAATCGACTTCTGTGAAAACTATGCCATCTTTAAATCGCATTAATATCACCATTGATTCCTGACACTATTTCGTTTTCACAAAATTTCATGTCAGAAATGCGGTGTCAATGCGACAGTAGAACAGTGGTTATTCAAAAATATAATGGCGGAAACTTTTCATAAACTGCACCCTCTCGTAAGAAGCGGGATTGTTGCTTTGTGCCTGGCTGAGCTTGCCGCGGAAATCTTTGAGGTTGCCATAGCCTTCGTGATCCATCCAGCGTTTCAGGTCATCGAGCATCACGCCGATGTGATCGAGTCCATGCTTATAAAGTGTCGATACCGTTTGCACAGCATTGGCGCCGGCAAGGATTTGTTTTATCAAAGCTTCGCCATCGTGCACGCCGGTAGAGGCGGCAAGGTCGCACTCCACGCGATTGGCCATTACAGCAATCCAACGCAGTGATATAGACAGTTCGGAGGGTTGACTCAACACGTTGGTAGAAACCACCTGGTAAGTTTCCAGATTGAAATCGGGGCTGTAGAAGCGGTTGAACAATGTCAAACCACGGATGCCGGTTTTCGATAAGTTTTGCAAAAGCTGTCCAAGGTTGGAAGCGTAATAACTTACCTTGAGCAGCAGAGGGATTTTCACCTCTTTCTTCACTGCTGTGATGATGTCGAAATAAAGCTTTTCGTTCTCGGCAGCGCTTCTGCTGAAGTCAGTAGGAAGGATGAAAAGATTCAGCTCCAGGGCATCAGCGCCGGCGGCTTCTATTTCGCGGGCGAAGTAAGTCCACTTTTGTGCACTCACGCAGTTGATGCTTGCTATAACCGGGATGTGAACGGCTGCTTTGGCGTCTTTTATCAGTCGCAGGTATTTGCGCACGCTGTCTTCGCTTTCATCCTGATCCATGTAGTCGAAAGTCTCCGGATAGATAAACTCACGCGAAGTCATCCGATGCATCGACTCCTCCATTTCAGCAATGATCTCTTCCTCAAACAACGATTTGAGAACAACTGCGCCGGCGCCTGCTTTAGCAATGTTTTTGATTTTATCGACACTGTCGGTCAATCCTGAACTACCTACTATCAAAGGATTGCGTAGGGTTAAGCCTAAAAATTGTGTTGTTAAATCAGCCATAGGAATATTTTTTTGATTTTTATTTTGAAGTCGAAACATATCCTGCTTTGCGGCATCCCGGCAAAACGAGGTTCAAAAATACTACTTTAATTTGAATTTTAGGTATTTGATGGCGGCGCCTTTGGCTCTGAACTTCTCTTCGTAATAGGTGCGGATGGCGGCAACCTCATCGAAGCCGACTTCTTTGTCCAGATCGAAAGTACAGGCGATCAGCGGCAGTTGTTGTTCGCCGATTACTTCGAGGGAATATTCAAAAAAACCGTCATTATCTGTTTTCAAATGTATGGTTGCGTCAGGTTTTGCAATAAGGCGGTAGCGCTCCAAAAACTGTGGTGAGGTGAGGCGCTTTTTGGTTTTGGGCTTGTTGGGCAGCGGATCAGGAAAAGTGATCCAAAGCTCGTTCACTTCTCCCGCGTCGAAGATAAAACTCAAATGTTCTGCGCTGCCTCGCACAAAAGCTACATTTTGCAGCCCGGCCTCAAGCGAAGTTTTAGCGCCACGCCAAATCCGGGCACCTTTTACGTCGAGGCCAATAAAATTCTTTTCGGGATAACGCATCGCCAGACCGGTGGTAAATTCGCCTTTGCCACAGCCCAACTCAAGCGTGATAGGGTTTTGATTTTTAAAAAAATCATCCCGCCAACGGCCTTTCATTTCAAAGCCATCGATAAGCTGGTGATAATAAGGTTGGAAAAAATGCGGGAAGGTGTCGTTCTCGGCGAAGCGTTGTAGTTTTCTCTTGGCCACGTTAAAAATGAATCAGTTGCACAAATATTTTAAAGCTACTAATGCCGCAGCAGCCAAATGTTGGGGTTGTACTTTTCGCGAACTTCCTCCAGCGCTATCAGTGCGTCTTCTTTGCGCAGATAGGCGGCAATGCTTACGCGATAACGTCCGTTGTCGGCGGGGCCAATAACTTCAGGTGAAAATCCCTTTTGGGTGTAGCTGTCCATAAGTTCTGTGGCATTTACACTCCGTTCGTAGCTTCCGGCTATCAGATGGTACATGCGCTGGTAAGCGGCGGGTGCAGCGGGTGCAGATGCCGGCGATTCTTTGGCAGACGCCGCTTCCGCAATATTTTCTTCAACAGGTTCTGTGGAATTATCTATTGCTGGCAACTCCTCGAGCAGGCGCGATACAATTTCGGCTACTTCGGGATCGGGACGTTCTGATGAAGGAAAAGATACACCAAAAGCAGCATTGGAAACGGGTTCCACGATTTGCACAGATTCCCGGGCTTTTTGTGGAGCATCAATTTTACTGCTGTAAATCATTGCCAATTGCGACCATTGATTTGAAACAAACTGACGAGATTCAGAAAAATTAATTCCTACAAAGGCTATCAAAACTACAACTACTGCCGCCGCTGCAACACGGCGAACAGAAATAGTGCGATGAGGTGCGCCGGCTGCTCTTTTACGATCTTTAAACACGGGCTTACTGCTGTGCCCTTCGTGGCGCACTGCCGGCGAAACGACCGAAGTCATCCCATAAACATCTTTCAGATAATTGATGGTATGATCCTGCGTAAACTGGATGGTACCCCCACCGTCGATGGTAAATGAGCCGATATTTGTAAAAACAACTGGTTTGGATTGTTCGAGTGCACGTAGCGTATTGCGCGAAAAAGCTGCAAGCTCCTGCAACGCTTCTTCATAACTTATCGCCTCACCGGCAGCTATCTCGTTGGCCAGCAAGCCGTCGTTGATGGTCAGCGCTGTGTTGAATAAAATATGCTTGCAGGGTGGATGAAACTGGTGCTGCACTTTGTTGACGCGCGTTGGCTGGTAATTGCTGACAAATCCGCCAAAGCCCGGCACGATAACGCAATCGTGACTAAAAAGCAGCTTGCTGATATGTCGTGAAATGTCCATGTAGTAATGAGTTTTTAAGATGAAGCAGCTAAGATAATGAATCCGCAAAAATAGGACTTATCTGTTGATAATTTTTGATAAATCTTCGGGAGTATCCACCGAAATATTTTCGACGAAAGTCTCATTTACATAAATAGAAAAACCGTTTTCGAGCCAGCGCAACTGTTCTAGTTTTTCGGTCTCTTCCAAATCTCCGGGGGGCAGTTTTACAATTTGTTTCAGGATGTGGCTACGATAAGCATAGATGCCGATGTGTTTCATAAAAAAAGAATTTGCTTTGTCAGCAGCCTCGCGTGGGAAAGGAATTGGTGCACGGCTAAAGTAAAGCGCTTTGCCATCGGTGCCCGTCACCACTTTTACCATGTTTGGATTGTGAAGTCCCTTTTCTGCCGGCGTTTTTAGCATCAGCGTTGCAATCTCCACCTTTTTATCATCAAACATCCGGGCAAGGTCGTCGATTTGCTGCGGATCGATAAAAGGCTCGTCGCCCTGAATATTAATAACCAAATCAAAATCTTCGTCCAGCATTTCGAGTGCCTGTGCACAGCGTTCGGTGCCGCTGCGGTGATGTGTATCCGTTATTACCGCTTCATAGCCACAACCTTTTACCACCTGACTTATGCGCTCGTCATCGGTGGCAACCACCACCTTATCGGGACTGGCAGCACGGTATGCCTGCTCAGCCACATGCTGAATCATGGGTTTTCCATCAATTAGCGCAAGCGGCTTACCCGGGAAACGTGTAGAACCATAGCGGGCAGGGATAATACAAACGATTTTCATCTTTATTTTTTATTGTTTTTCTGTCCCGATGCCATCAGGAAAGCTTTGATAAAACCATTGATATCGCCATCGAGCACAGCTTGCGTGTTGCCGGTTTCGTAGCCGGTGCGCACATCCTTTACCATGCGATAAGGATGCAGCACGTACGAACGTATTTGCGACCCCCACTCGATACGGCGCTTGCTGTCTTCTATCTCATTGAAAGTTTCCTGTTTTTTGCGCAATTCCAGATCGTAAAGTTGCGATTTGAGCATGCGCATGGCCTTCTCACGGTTTTGCTGCTGCGAGCGGGTTTCCTGACATTCCACAATGATGCCTGTGGGTTCGTGGTGCAGTCTCACGGCTGTCTCTACTTTATTCACGTTCTGGCCGCCGGGGCCGCTCGATCTAAATGTGTCCCAGAAAATATCTGCCGGGTTGATGATGATCTCGATGGTGTCGTCGATCATCGGGTAAGCATAAACAGAGGCAAAAGAAGTGTGGCGCTTGTTGGCGGAATCGAACGGCGAAAGCCGCACCAGACGGTGCACACCGTTTTCACTTTTTAGGTAACCGTAGGCAAAGTCGCCAACAAATTCCAATGAAACGGATTTAACACCTGCCACCTCGCCCTCCTGAAAGTTGATCTCTTTCACGCTGTAGCCATTGAGTTCGCCCCAGCGGATGTACATGCGCATGAGCATTCCGGCCCAATCCTGACTCTCGGTGCCACCGGCGCCAGGATTGATGTGGAGAATGGCACCAAGTTTATCTTCCTCGGTGCTGAGCATGTTTTTGAATTCCAAGTCTTCCACCATCTGAAGCGTCTTTTGATATTGCTTCAGAAGCTCCTCCTCGGTAGCTTCATCTTCTTCGTAAAAGTCGTGCATCACCCGCAGATCGTCGAGTGCCGTTTGCGTTTTGGCGAAAGCCTGTGTCCAGAGTTTTATTCCTTTTATTTCTCGCATCACCACCTCAGCTCTTTTGGGATCATTCCAAAAAGCAGGCTGCTGGGTGATTTCTTCGAGTTCTTTTATTTGTTTTTCTTTTCCGGCGATGTCAAAGGTACCTCCTCAGAGCATCTGTCCGGTGGCTGATCTCTTTGATGTTTTCTGTTGATGTCATTAATAGTTTTTTTTAAAGATGATCAATTGGTTTTTGAAATTTATTTGGAAATTATTTTTTGGAAATTGGAAATTGCTTACGCACGTTCGTAGTTTTCAATGACTTTGTCGATTAGCTGCATTTCGTATCCCAGCATGTAGAGATAACTCTTCAGGCGGTACAATCTTTTGTCGGCAGGAAAATCCTTCAATTGGAGATACTTTTTTTCGGCGATATGCTCCAGATTTTCGTGATATTGATCTGAATCAATTTTTTCTATTTCCCTGTTTATTAAAGGTAAATCAATCTGATGATGGGCAAGTGCCATCCGTATTTTTTTTTCGCCCCAGCGCTTTTGGTTTACTTTGCTTCTTACGAAAAGTTCGACGAAACGTTGTTCGTTGAGATAATTTTCGCTTTTGAGCATCTCGATTATCTCCGGTATCTCTTCAGTATCAACGCGCATAGCATTTAGCTTCCGTTCCACCTCATGCTCGGAGCGCTCCTGATAGACGCAGAAACTTTTCATTTTTTCGAGCACATTCCGGGTTTTCATTTTGCAGATTTTTTTTGATTGCTAAACGCATCAATCAAATGATCAACCAGTATTGGAACCCCGTCGCCGGCAGTCTTTCGTATTATTTCCAACTCTGCAAAACCAGGGTAGGGTTGCGCCTGTGGATCAACATAAAACAAGGGTATTCCTTTTGGGGTGTAGCTGATGAGATTTGCTGCCGGATAAACGCGCAGAGAAGTTCCGATGATGATAAAGGCATCCGCCTGGCCTGTCAGGACAATGGCCGGAACAATATTTTCCGTGATCTCGCCAAACCAAACTATATGAGGCCGCAACTGGCTTCCCCGGCTACACAAGTCGCCCAGCTTCAGCTCCCATCCTTCGATGTCGTTAACCAACGAATCATCGGCAGTGCTCCTTGCTTTTCGCAATTCGCCGTGTAGATGTAAAACGTTGCGGGAACCAGCACGCTCGTGCAGGTCATCTACATTTTGGGTAACAATTCTTACATCAAAGAACTCCTGAAGCCTTGCCAGCGCATAATGTGCTGCATTAGGTTCGACTTCGAGCAACTGCTTACGGCGGATGTTGTAAAATTCGAGCACAAGTCCGGGATCGGCAGCCCATGCTTGCGGGCTGGCAACCTCTTCAAAACGATAGTTACGCCACAGCCCATTGTCGTCCCTGAACGTCTTTATTCCGCTCTCAGCGCTGATTCCTGCTCCGGTAAGGACAACAATTTTTTTCATCTGTTTTTGAACGATTCAATTAATTTCGAAAACACAAGCTCCAAATAAATCTCATTTCAAAAATTAAAACAGACAAACATTCGGGGATTTGAAATTTGAAATTTATTTGCGATTGCTTAAACCGGCTACTGACGGTTATTTAAAAATCCAACTTCCAGACGCACGGCAGTGCGTCTCTACGTTCCTTTTGTCATTTGTAATTTCTAACCTCTAACTTCTAACCTCTCTTGTTACTCTGCGGCAATGTTCATGTTGTCGAATACTTTTACCAGCGCACGTACCTGATTGGCTGATTCTTGCAGCAGGCGGTATTCCTTTTCGTTCAGGTTAAGTTCGATCACCTCTTCGATTCCGTTTTTGCCCAGCTTCACTGGCACGCCGATGTATAGATCCTTGATGCCGTATTCGCCGTTGAGGCGTGTGCATACCGGGAATATCCGCTTTTGATCGTCCACAATACTTTCTACCATCTGTGCTGCTGCGGCTCCCGGCGCATACCAGGCCGAAGTGCCCATCAGGTTAACAAGCTCACCACCACCTTTGCGGGTGCGTTCAACAATCTTGTCAATCTCATCTTTTCCAAGAAGTTCGGTGATGGGAATACCTTTTACGGAAGTGTAACGACGCAGTGGAACCATGGAATCGCCGTGGCCGCCAAGCAGCAATGCATGAATGTCTTTGGGAGAGACATCGAGCGCTGTTGCCAAAAAAGCTATGTAACGGCCTGTGTCGAGGATGCCAGCCATTCCGAAAACTTTTTGGGCTGGTTTGTTGGCAGCTTTCCAGGCTGCATAGGTCATCACGTCGAGCGGGTTGCTCACCACCACGATGATGGCTTCGGGCGAATATTTCACTACCTTTTCGGTAACGTCGTAGATGATGCGGGCGTTGGTTTTTATCAGATCGTCGCGGCTCATGCCGGGCTTGCGCGGAACACCGGAAGTGATTACCACCACGCCGGATCCTTTGGTACGCAAGTAATCGTTGGTACATCCTACCACGCGTGTATCGAAGTTGTTGATGGAGGAAGTTTGCCAGATGTCGAGTGCTTTTCCTTCGGCAACACCTTCTTTGATATCCACCAGCACCAATTCGCTGGCGAGGTTTTTATGAGCTATCACATTGGCACACGTGGCTCCCACGTTTCCGGCACCTATTACAGTTATTCTTTCCATTATATATCTGTTTTTTAAAAAATTACTAATGATTGAATTGAAAACGGATTTTGCAAAATTAGGAAATCCTGTCAGTTTTAGATTTTCGGGAAAAGCCGGCGCAGCCTTATTTATGAAATATTAACAAGCACAAAAAACGCAAAATCCATTTGCGGCCAGAGCTTTACATTACCGATTTTACGTCGGTATTGATGGAGCGCACACTCAGCATGATGCAAATGAGCAAAGTTCCGGCGGCGACGAGTGCCAACAGCAGATAATCCTGTGAAAACAGACAAAAGCTGAAGAAGCCATTAAAAAAGACGGCAGCTACCAATCCGGTGAGTGAATCGAAAGAGCTTGATGTTCTGAATTTTCCCATGCCAACGAAAAATCCCAAAATGATACCGGTGAGCAGATTTGCAAAAGGCACAGCGTAAAGCACTGTGAGCAGGTTGTCGCTATAGTCCCATTGAAAATAAAAGTAAATATTGGCCAGGGTGGCAAAACCCATCGATATCATTATCGAAAACAAAATTCCGTCGAATGGCTTGGTAATCTGCGGGTTGGTTATGTATTTGTAACGTAATATTACAAATTTGGTAACCTCACTCAAAAACCCGATAAGCACGAAACCATAAAACAAAATGCGCCGAAGGCTCTGCACATGCACCAGCCAGTAGGTGTTTACCAGATATATGGCAATGATCATGGGCAGCGCCGCCACAAACCCGAAAAAATAGGACCCGGCAAAGAGTTTTAAGGTTTTTTTCTCCATTCCGGCTTGCGCTATCAGCAATAGCAACAGGAAGAAGGCGGGTGCGATAAACAAAGGAATTAGATATGCCACGTTGGTTGGTGTTAGGTTGAGTGAATCTTAAAAAAATTAATTTTGAGCAAAATTATAAAATTTCAAAAGCGAAGGCGAAAAATTGTGGAAGGTTTAGTAATAAAATCTACAGGAAACTGGTATCAGGTAAAGTTGGATGATGGCGAACTGCTTAAATGCACCATCAAGGGACGGCTGCGGCTGCGTGGCATAAAGACCACCAACCCGGTGGCTGTGGGGGATAGGGTAAAACTGGATCGCATGTCAGGGCAAGATGCCGGGATAATCACCGACATCCTACCCCGCCACAACCACATCATCCGCAAAGCAACCAAACTCTCGAAGCAATCGCACATCATTGCCGCCAACATCGATCTGGCTTTGATGGTGGTGACCATCCGCGAGCCGCGCATCACGGCAGGATTTATCGACCGTTTCCTGGTTACCGCCGAAGCTTATCACATCGACGCTGCATTGGTTTTCAATAAAATTGATATTTATCAGGCTAAAGATTTGGAAAAACTGTCGCAATGGTCATCCATTTATCAGGATGCCGGCTATCCAACGTTTGGCGTATCGGCGCTCACGGGCGAAAATATTGAAGAGCTGAAGGCTGCCATTGCCGGAAAGATAAATTTATTTTCAGGTGTGTCGGGCGTAGGCAAATCTGCATTGATAAACAGCATAGAGCCGGGGTTGGAGCTGGCCACGGGGCGCATTTCCAGCTACAACGAAAAAGGGCGCCACACCACCACCTACACCGAAATGCATCCACTGACCATCGGCGGGTACATTATCGATACGCCTGGCATCCGCGAATTTGGGCTGGTGGAGTTTCAGAAACATGAAATCGCAGAACGTTTTCCGGAGATGCGGCGTTACATGCATGGATGCCACTTTAACAACTGCACCCACACCCACGAGCCGGATTGTGCCGTAAAGCAAGCCGTGGAGGAAGGAAAAATTCCGCTCTCGCGTTATGACAGCTATCTTCGGATTTATAACGACGACTATCTGGATAAAGAAGCATGGGAGTGGGAATAGCTGCTGACGCTACGTACTTTTAGCGAAAGCGACACGTTTTTAAAAATGCCTTTAACAGCTAAAAACTAAAGAAAATGACCACCATAGAACTCATAGACGACCTGATAACCCCGCTCTCACCCACCGACACAGTGAAAAATGCGCTGGCGCTGATGCTCGAATGTAAGGTGAGCCATCTTCCTCTGGTGAGCCAA
The DNA here is from genome assembly GCA_964612515.1 of uncultured Lentimicrobiaceae bacterium. Classification (GTDB taxonomy): domain Bacteria; phylum Bacteroidota; class Bacteroidia; order Bacteroidales; family 4484-276; genus SABY01. The sequence continues at coordinate 22,407 of CAZTCX010000019.1, forward strand.
CTGATGTTTGAAGGCATCGTGGCCGAAGAAAGCTTGCTTGAAATTGATGATGAAAACATGACTTTGGGCGAAATAAACCTGACGACAGTGCCCGTAGCCATTGGGCAAAGCGATCATTTTTATAATGCCCTCCGGCTGATGACCCAAAACCGGCTGAGCCTTGTAGCTGTTACGAGCGAGGACAACACCTACCTGGGTGCACTCACTGCCGAAACGGCTATGTACACGATGACCGAGACCATGTCGATAGGAAATCCGGGAGGAATCATCGTGTTGCAGGTGAGTGAAACGGATTTTTCGCTTAGCGAAATAGCACGCATCGTCGAATCGAATGACGCCAAAATTCTAAGCATGGGATTGAGCAGCCTGCCCAACAGCAGTCTGCTACAAATTACCCTTAAACTTAACCGCATCAACATCGAGGCTGTGCTACAGACCTTTTCCCGTTTTGAATATGATGTCGCCGCCTATTTTGGAATGAACGAAAAAGATGAAGACTTACTTCGCGACCGCTACGAATCGCTGATGATGTATCTTAAAATATAGATGTCGTTGGTTTTATGAAATGAAAATTGCCAATGCTACTAAAATTCAATGAGGCTTGTTTTACTAATTTCTCTGCTCTTCGCAATCAGCCATCTGGCACAGGGTCAACATGCGGCAATGGTGACCGACCGCACCAGCGGCGACAGTGTGTTTGTTGTTAGCAACACGCTCGATCCTACGCTACACATCGTCATCGACACGGTTGTCATCAGCGGTAATAAAGTTACCAAACCCAGAATAATTTTTCGGGAACTTACCTTCGGTTTCCACGATACCATTGGAGCCTACGATCTGGTAAATCATCTTGAGCGTACGCGCGAAAACCTGTTGAACACCTCGTTATTTAATTTTGTCACCATCCACGACAGCATCGTTACCTATGGCCAGTATTCGCACGTGGTCATTCGCATCGATGTGATAGAGCGCTGGTACCTGTGGCCATTTCCGATTTTTGAAATTTCTGACCGCAACTTCAACACCTGGTGGCAAACCAAGGACCTCAACCGTATTTCTTATGGTCTTTTATTAATAAAAGAAAATATGCGTGGGCGCAAAGAAAAACTCAATTTGCTGCTACGATTTGGCTATGACGAGAATTATGAATTAAGTTATGATGTGCCTTTCATCAATGAAAAGCAAACTTTTGGGGCTACGGTAGGTATGGGTTTTAGCCGCAACCACGAGGTGGCGTACCAGACCCGTGACAACAAACTCATCAACGTGAAGGATCCGACGGGTTATCTCTACACACGCTTTTATTCTTTTTTGGGCATCACCCACCGGCCGTCGCTTTACCAGCATCACTTGCTGCAGCTCGGCTATAGCTATTATAATTTTGCCGACACGGTGCTGGCGCTTAATCCCGAATATTCTTTCAATGGGAAAACGCAAAACGAATACCTGACGCTGCTTTACCGCTATACCGTCGATCACCGCGATTCGAAGAACTATCCGCTTCACGGGAGCTACCTCGAAGGAAACATCAGCAAAAGCGGCTTTAACCTATTTCGCGACGGAGATATTTCTATGATGGATATTTGGGGTTCTTACCGCCACTATTGGCAGCTTTCAAAACTTTTTTATTTTGGTACCGACTGGACTGGTAAAATTTCCACCTCACGCGAGCAGCCCTATTTTTATCAGCAGGGATTGGGCTATGGACGCAACTTTGTGCGTGGCTATGAGCTTTATGTGGTGGACGGGCAAAGCTTTGTGCTCTCCAAAAACACTTTGAAATTCAACATCATTCCTACACGGGTGAAGAACATCGGTTTTTTGAAATCACAAAAATTCGGACTTATCCATTACGCGCTTTACTTAAATTGGTACATCGATGCCGGCTATGTGGATGATTACCAAAAGCAGGACTATAACGATTTGTCGAACAATCTGCTGCTGGGCACCGGCATCGGCCTCGATCTGGTGACCTATTATGATATGGTTTTTCGCTTCGAGTTTTCGGTGAACCGGATGGGCGAACCGGGATTCTTTTTTCATGTAGCCAACACCTTATAAGGACGAATGACAAAGGACGATTGACGATTAACGATTAACAATGAACGATTAACAATGAACGATCAACGATTAACTAAAATACCCCCACCCAAAATATTACGATGTTTGTAAGCATATTTTAAAAAGGAAATTCAGCAGAGGCTGATCAGAAATCACTTTTAAAATCCATAATATGAAAATAGGATTGTTTGGCAGAAACGTTACAGACGAAGGCATCCAATACTTGCAGCTACTCATTGATAAGCTACAGCGGGCAGCGTTTGACTTGCTGGTGTACGAGCCTTTTCTCAAACAGATACGCAACAAGGTAACGCTGGCCGGCGAGGTGCAGCCCTTCAATACGCACAGCGAGCTTTGCAACAATTGCGACCTGCTATTTTCGATTGGCGGCGATGGAACCATGCTCGACACCATTTCGCTGGTGCGCAATTCGGGAATTCCTGTGCTGGGCATCAACCTGGGGCGGCTCGGCTTTTTGTCGAGCATTTCGCGCAACGAAATTCTACCAGCCATCGACGAGGTGATCGCCGGAAATTACCAACTGGAGCAACGAACGCTCATTATGCTCGATCAGCCCAAAGGTTTGTTTGGTGAGATAAACTATGCCCTCAACGAACTGTCGCTTTCAAAAACCGACAATACCTCGCTGGCGGTGATAGAGGTTTTTGTGGATAATAAATTCCTAAACACTTACTGGGCCGACGGATTGCTGGTAGCAACACCAACCGGTAGCACGGCCTATTCGTTGAGCTGCTATGGGCCTATCATTTCTCCCGATTCCGAAAATTTTGTGATCACACCCATCGCCAGCCACAACCTTACCGTGCGGCCAATCGTGGTGCCCGACAGCAGCGTCATCACGCTGAAGCTGAGCGGACGCAACAAACAATATCTTGCCGGCCTCGACTCGCGTTATCAAACCATTAATAATACGGAAGAGCTGGTGGTGAAGCGTGCTGATTTCAGGCTAAACCTGATACAACTTTCTAACAAGGATTTCTTCACTACGCTGCGCGAAAAGCTCCTCTGGGGCAAGGATCAGCGCAATTAATGAAGTTGGATTCCCTCGGATATTGTTTCAAAAGGCTTTAATACCAATCACAGATTTCGCCCTGTTGGGGCTTAAAAGGGTGGACACTCCCTGACTTCCAGGCGCTGCGCACCTGGCTAATGATAGTGCCCCGTTGGGGCTGTTTATAATAAAAACCTGCATCATGAGTTTATCAATGAAATTTGGATTTTTAGAAAATGTTGAATTTCAAGAAGGTTTTTTTAGTTGTAACAGGGGGTTTGCTGTTGCTGGCCGGATGCCAGAAAATAGCGGAGGATAAAATCCCGCCGGTCATTCTGCTCAATGGTAGTAATCCGGCAACGGTACTGCTGGGCTGCAGCTATAACGATCCCGGCGCTGAGGTTAAAGATGACCTTACTTCCAACCCGACACTTACCGTGGAAGGGACGGTGAATCCTGACAGCAGCGGCATTTATTACCTCGACTACACCGCCGTGGATGCCGATAGCAATGTGGCCACCATTCGCCGTAAGGTAATCGTGCAACCAATCGATCTGGGACGCTTTGCCGGGACGTTTCGCGTTGCTGACACGCTCATTGCCATTCCACGCCGAATTGCCAGCTACACATCCACTATCACCCTCTTCATGTCGAATCCCCGCACCTACAATATTGCCAACTTCAACAATTTTGGTGATCATTTTAAAGTGCTTTTTGCACCCGACTCCTCCGGTAGTTTCCAGGTGGACTACGCTAAAGCCGATACGGTGGTTAAAGGTTCAGGATACACATTCTGTGACAACAGCGGCTTTAATATCACTTACACGGTAGAAATTCCCGACAACGATACAGAATACCACAAAACATCCTACAGATAACGCACCCATAAAAATCTATGCGGAACAGCATCATCAAAATCTTTATTCTGTTTGCGGCAACGCTTACCATTACTACATCCCAGGCACAGGTGGTAGATATTGGAGTGCTGGCTGGCGGCACGTATTATCTGGGCGACCTCAATCCTCAAAAGCAGTTTTTGCTTACCAAGCCGGCCTATGGCGGGTTGATACGTTTTGTGTTCGATGACCGCTGGTCGGCACGGTTCAATTTGATGCATGGCGAAGTTGCCGGCGATGATGCATTGAGCCACGCCAACGACTTGCGCAACCTGCGCTTCAATTCGTCGATTACTGAACTTTCGTTTACTGGAGAATTCAACTTTCTGGAATATTTTACCGGCAGCCAGATACATTATTTCTCACCCTATCTATTTGCCGGACCTGCCTTTTTTATATTCAATCCCAAGGCACCTTATCAGGGCAAAATGGTGGCTTTGCGCGACCTCCACACCGAAGGGCAAATAGCTGATGCCAAAAGATATAGCCTTTATAGTGGCGCAGTGATTTTTGGTTTTGGCGTTAAATACAGCATCAAAAAGCGACTTGGGCTGGGCATAGAATGGGGCATGCGCAAAACCTTTACCGATTATCTGGATGATGTGAGCACCAATTATTACATTGATTTTTCCAATCTTACTCCCGGAGATATCGATGCCAGGGAGATGCTTTCCGACCCATCGGCCACAAAGCATGCACCGGGAATGCAGCGGGGCAACTCCGAAAACAATGACTGGTACTCTTTTGCGGGAATAACACTCACCTATCGCTTCAGGCTGGGTGAGAAAACAACCTGTGTTGACTTTGACTACAATAAGAAATAATAATACTTTTGCAACCCAAAAAAATGGCTGAAATGGGGGGCTAACAAATTGTTGTACTGAATATTCAGAACTGATAACAGCGGATGAGTTTTAAAGAAAAAATAGACCAGACGAAACTGCCTCGTCACATTGCCGTCATTATGGATGGCAACGGCCGATGGGCGAAGAGCAAAGGTAAGCTGCGGATTTTCGGCCATGAAAGTGGCGTGGTTTCCGTGCGCGAAACTACCGAAGCTGCCGCCGAGCTGGGCATTGAGTATTTGACGCTGTACGCTTTTTCGACCGAAAACTGGAAACGTCCCCGTCGCGAAGTGGAAGCACTGATGGGTTTGCTCCTTAGAACTATTAATGTCGAAATAAAAACCCTGAACGATAACAACATTCGCCTGCAGGCAATCGGCGATCTGAATTCATTGAACGCAAATATCAGAAACCGCCTGCTGCAAGCCATCGAAGAGACACGTAACAACACCCGCATGACACTGGTGCTGGCGCTCAGCTATAGTTCGCATGCCGAAATTGCCGAGGCTATAAAAGCCATAGCTACCAAATACAAAAACGATCAGATCGAACTGAGCGACATCAACGAGGCCTTGATTTCCGATCATTTGTTTACCAAAGGTATTCCCGATCCGGAGTTGCTCATCCGCACCAGCGGCGAGTATCGCATCAGCAACTTCCTGCTTTGGCAGCTTGCCTATTCTGAGCTATACATTACGCCCAAGTTCTGGCCCGACTTCAGAAAAGAAGATTTCTACGAAGCTATCGTTAACTATCAATGCCGCGAAAGAAGGTTTGGATGCACCAGCGAACAAATCCATGAGCAGGCCAACGTAAAATAAGAAAATGATAGAAAAGGCAAACCTGACAATTGTCATTCGTACACTATTATTACCATTCACCATCGTCGCATTAATATTGCTACTTATGAGCAACCCGGCATCAGCGCAGGTGTCGATAGGCGGAGCGGACGACTTTAAAATTGACTATACCCAACCCAAAGATTACGAAATTGGTGGCGTAACCGTGTCAGGCATCCAGTATCTCGACCAGAATGTGTTGGTGATGATTTCGGGATTGAAAGTAGGTGATAACATAAAAATCCCAAGCGACAAGTTTCGCAACGCCATCAAAAAACTCTGGGATCAGGGGCTTTTCGAATACGTCAATATTTCGGTTACAAGTGTAAATGACAATGTCGTTTTCCTGAACATCGATCTTCGCGAACGCCCCCGTTTGTCGAAATTTGCTTTTGAAGGCGTCAAAAAAGCAGAAGCCGACAAAATCCGCGACGAGATACAAATAGTGCGTGGCGACGTGGTTACCGACAATCTTCTCAATACAGCCAAAAACCGTATTGTTAGTTTTTATACTAAAAAAGGATATCTCGATGCCGAGGTGGACATTATACAAACTCCCGATACCACCAAGCCAAACAGCATGATTCTTACTTTTGATATTGATAAAAATGACCGCATCCGCATTTACGACATCGATATCATCGGCAACCAATTCCTTACCGACCAGCAGGCGCTAAAAACGTTTAAAAATACTAAAGAAAAAGGTGTTTTCCGTCCCTTCGACGACATTGAGATGCTCATCTGGAATGCCGTGAAAGCTGGTTTGAATCTCAACTTTGACAGCATTCCTGAGCTTGCAACGAGTTATGTGAACGACAATATTAAGGTAAGGGTTTTTAAATCTTCCAAATACATCGAAAGCAAATTTGAAGAAGACAAACAAGCACTTATCGACAAATACAATGCTTTAGGCTTTCGCGATGCTAAAATTGTAAGCGATTCGGTGTATCGTCATGATGAAAGCACCATCAATATCGACGTCAAAGTATCAGAAGGCGTACGCTATTATTTTGGAAACATAACCTGGATTGGCAACACCAAATACACCGACGAATTTCTGAACAGCGTGTTGCGCATCAAAAAAGGCGACATTTACGATCAGGAAGCGCTCAACACCAACCTGTCATTTAATCCCGGTGGCATCGACGTAAGCTCACTTTATCTCGACGACGGTTATCTGTTTTTCCAGGCAATACCAGTGGAAGTACATGTAGAAAACGATACCATCGATCTTGAGATACGCATTCGCGAAGGAAAGCAGGCACGCATCAGCAAGGTGCTGGTGAAGGGAAATACTAAAACCAACGACCGCGTCGTCATTCGCGAATTGCGCTCGCGTCCGGGACAGCTCTTCAGCCGTACCGACGTGATCCGTACCACGCGTGAGTTGGCACAATTGCGCTATTTCAATGCCGAAACGATCCAACCCGATATCCAGCCCAATCCCACCGACGGGACTGTGGACATCATTTATAAAGTAGAAGAAACTTCTGCCGACCAGATAGAGCTTTCGGGCGGTTGGGGCTATGGCCGCGTGATCGGAACGCTGGGATTGAGTTTTAATAACTTCTCCCTGCGCAACATGTTGAAAAAAGATGCCTGGCGTCCCATTCCCGGCGGCGACGGCCAAAAGCTGAGCCTGCGTCTGCAATCATACGGCAAAGGATACATCAGCTACAATGTCTCGTTTACTGAACCATGGCTGGGCGGAAAGAAACCCAACTCCTTCAGTGTTTCATATTACCACTCACTTTATTCGAACGGCAGAAGCAAAAACGACCCATTGCGCTCAGCTTTTACCATCGATGGGGTTTCGTTTGGTTTGGGAAAACGCCTGCAATGGCCCGACGACTATTTCAGCCTTTATCAGTCCATCAATTTGCAGGTTTATAATCTGCACAACTACAGCACTATTTTTCCGGTGGGCGATGGCAACGGAAAATACAACAACATCAACTACAGCATTGGCTTTGCGCGCAACTCGATTGATGCTCCCATTTTCCCGCGCAGTGGTTCAGAGGTTTCTATGAGTCTGGAGTTTACACCGCCCTATTCAGCTTTTAACGATAAAGATTATAGTACGCTGTCTGATAATGAAAAGTACAAATGGATCGAATACCATAAATGGAAGATCAAAGCCAATTTTTATACAAAACTTATTGGCAACCTGGTGTTGAGTACCCGTACCCAATTTGGCTTTTTGGGAACTTATAACCAAGCCCTTGGCGTAACGCCATTTCAACGATTTTATCTGGGTGGCGACGGCTTGTCGGGCTATAACAACCTCGACGGGCGTGAACTAATTGGCATGCGTGGCTACGGCAACGAAACCATTACGCCCAACTATTACCTCACCCCCAACCTCGGCGGTACCATTTACAGCAAATATACTTTTGAGCTGCGTTATCCGCTGTCGCTCAATCCCAACGCAACCATCTATGGCCTTACATTTCTGGAGGCTGGTAACTCATGGGCCAATTTTGCCAACTTCAACCCGTTTAAGGTTTACCGTTCCGCTGGATTTGGCATACGCGTATTCTTGCCCATGTTTGGCGTACTCGGCCTCGATTGGGGTTACGGATTCGATAAGGTTCCCGGAATACCCGGCGCCAACAAAGGTCAGTTCCATTTCTCTATCAACCAATCAATAGATTAACGGATTTATGAAAATGTTTTTGGAATACAATTTGTAAATGTTCGCCGGAATTTTTAAAATTTAAACTACGGAGATTTAATATTATGAAAAAGAAATTGAATGTAGCTACCAAAACCCTGATGCTGACGGGAGTACTTTTTTTAATGATGTCGTTCACGGTTTCGGCTCAAAAGATGGGATATGTGAGCACGGAGTATATCCTGCAAAACATCCCAGAATATCAGGATGCCCAAAATGAAGTGGAAGAATTATCCAAGCAATGGCAGGAAGACATCGAAAAACGATACGCCGAGGTGGATAACATGTACAAAGCCTATCAGGCCGATGCCGTGTTGCTACCCGAAGACCTGAAGCACAAACGGGAACAGGAAATTGTAGCTGCCGAACGCGAGGTGAAAGAGTTGCAACGCAAACGCTTTGGCTCTGATGGCGACTTGTTCAGAAAACGTGAAGAGCTGATAAAACCAATTCAGGAAAAAATCTTCAATGCCATCGAAGAAATTGCAACCAAGAAAAACTATGGCTTCATTTTCGACAAATCCGGCGGGCCGGTGATCATGTTTGTGGATAGCAAATACGACATCTCCGACGAAGTGCTCGAGCAAATCGGAAGCATCATGGGCGTGAGAGGAAAATAGCGCCAGCACCCTAATTTCGGTTGCTTTTTAGAATCAGTTTTAAATAGCCCTTTGTTATATTTTATTTGTTTGAGTTAATGTTAATTAATATAGTTTTGCCGACTTATAAATCGAATAGAAAAATCATTTAATAAATTGAGAATGAAAAAAATAGCAAAAGTATTCTTCGTTTTGGTACTCATGACGACTGCCATTTCAGCCAGTGCCCAAAAGCCACAAAAATTCGGTCACATCGACTTTTCATCATTGATACAGATGATGCCCGGCCAGGACTCTATCAATACTGCCTATGAGACTTACGCCAAAGGACTTTCCAACCAGCTTACCACCATGCAGGCTGAGCTCGAAAACAAGCAAATGGACTATCAGGCCAAAGAGCCCACCATGTCCAACATTATTAAGCAAACCAAAGAAAAAGAATTGCAGGATCTTTATAATCGTCTCGTAGATTTTCAGCAGCAGGCACAGCAAGACCTTCAGAATTATGAAAATGAACTGCTGAAACCACTGGTAGAAAAGGCACGTAAAGCCATCGAAAAGGTAGCCGAAGAAAACGGATACACTTACATCCTGAATACTACACAGGGAATGGTGCTTTACTCGCAGCCTTCCAATGATATTATGCCAATGGTAAAAACGAAACTTGGAATCAACTAATCAGAAGATTCTTTAAGAATAAAAAAAGCCCTCTGCAAACCAGAGGGCTTTTTTTATGCCTGTTCCAAAGCTTTAGTAGTAAAAGTGGGTATAATGGACAAAATTTAGGCTAAAAAAGAGATGACTGCTTCTAATGGACATT
>CAZTCX010000020.1:0-28141 GCA_964612515.1 uncultured Lentimicrobiaceae bacterium
ATTTTTTTAAAAGGTCACTGGGTTTGGACGAGGTTGTACCTCGTTCGCATTATTTTTACAGGCTCAGCCTTTTTTAATAAATAAAAAAATCAGCCAAAGCCTGCAGGAATAAAAACAGCTTAGGCGCAGCTTAAGCTGAATCCTCTCAAAGCCTGCCCCACTGCCTATTTCTTCACTGCGTGCAGCTCTATCACCAGATAAATATCGTCAGAAAAAGTGAAGGCGTCTTTACTTTTCACATATTTAACCGACGCTGTAATGAGGCCCCACCGCGTGCGGTCTATTTTAAATTTGTCAGAGGTAGCCGTGAGCGTGTTGCCATGAACCGACAACGTTGCCGGAAAAGTAACGGGATGTTTTTGGTCTTTGGCCTGCAAGTCGCCGGTGATGATCTGCTTATTGCCTCCCGGATTGACTTCGATAATGGTAAAGCTGGAAACGGGATAATGTTCAGCATCAAAATAATCGAGGGAACGAATGATGTTTTCCAATGTGGTGCGCATCAGTTCATATTCGATGTCGAAATCAGTAATGCTGTCCATATTAATTTCAAAACTTCCTTTGGTAATCTTCCCATCCGCAAGGGTAAGCTCACCTTTCTTTATTTGGATAGTTCCGTTGTGATTTCCACAAATCCATTTGATGGTGCTTTTTTTGGCATCAGCCACATAAACGCCCGTTTGTGCCATCATGCCAGCCGAAATGTGGATGAGCATGATCAGCAATAAACTTCGCGTGACTGTTTTAAACCTTTTCATAGCAATGAAATTTAGAATAGATTACAATTCTTTGTCATTTGTAGAAATATAATAACCAGTGACGATGCCATCCACCATCATGTCCCGGATATCTTCGGGAATGTTGATGGCGCCGCGAAGGATGGTGCTTTCAAATTCGGCACCAAAGAAGCTGCAATCCTGCAGGTCGGCGCCGGTAAAATCGCATTGCTGCAAATGCGCTCCCTGGAAATTGGTGTGGATAAATCGTGAGTTGACGAAAGACGTGCCTTCGAGGCTGGCGCCGGTAAAGTCGCTGTAGCTGAAATCGCATGAGTCGGCGGTGGCATCGAGCATCACCGAACGCACAAAATTAGCTTTCACGGCCGTAGATCCGGAAAATTTGCAATTGATAAATTCGCTGTCTTTGAGCAGGGTAAAGGAAAGATCGCAATTTCTTAGATCAGCGTCGTGGCCTTCCATCCCAAACATATTCGCGCCCCGCATCGACGAATTTCGCATGCGGGCATCGTCCACAAAAAGATGAAACATACGCGCCTGGGTGAAGTCGCAATTTTCGAGGGTGGAGTTGCTGAAGTTGGTCCAGCGGATGTCGGCGACTTTAAAATCTGAGTTGGAGAAGTTGCTGTTGGAGCAATTGGCTTTTCTGAAAAAGGTTCCTCTGAAATCGGCATTTTGCAAACTGATACCCACCCAGTAAACGTCGTCGAGCTGGTGGCCACGAAAGTCGTCATTGTCCTGCGGCACGTGGCGGATGCCTTTTTGCCGCGGCGTTCCATCGGGCAACACCGAAGCGCCCGAAATAATTGTAGCCACATCCATCGGATCCATATAATCCACCAGCGCAAGCATCTGCGTGTCAGGCGGATTTGGAAATAATTTCTCAACCACCTGAGATTTCATTGCCATCCCATCACATCCGGTAAGCCATACAAACATTGCCATAGCGGCAAAAAGGAAGATGCTTCTTTGTTTTTTAATAAAGATAGTTTTCATAATCGTCAAACGACATCGTTGTTTTTGAAACTGCGCACACTGAGCCATAAAAATAGAAATCCCAGCAGAAGTGGATAAATTATCGAAAAAGCAATAAAAATGCCTCGTCCCACAGTGTCGAGGATGTAGTAGGAGGCGGCGCCCATCACCGTAAGGCTGGGATCGAAAAGAACCAGCACCCCGGTGCGAAAAACCTGCAGCGGATTGATCATTCCAAAACCGATTACCAGATCGGGGCTGATCCGGAGCTTGAGCATGGCACCCATCAGGATGATGTCGAGCAGCGCAACGAGCAAAAGCCACAGAATAAAAGCAGTGCCAATGGCGTGGGTTTGTGTGTTGGCTTTTACGGAGATCATCATCCCAATGCCCAAAAAACAAAAGGTTAGCACAGCGAGTAAAACCACGTAAAGTGCAAACAAATCCCACGGCACGTCGATGCCCTGAAACATCCCATACAAAACGGCTCCTGTGAGTGCCAGGAAAACAGGCGTAAATATTTCGATGTACCGACTAATGAATTTGCCAAGCAGATAAGACGAAAACGAGATGGGCAGCGAGAGGAAATATTCCATCACGTGCGTTTCGCGATCGCCCACGATGGAGCGAACGGTGGTGATGAGGATATAAATTGGAAGCACAACGATGCATACCTGCATAAAAGTGATCATCAGCCGACCCAGACCGAGAAAACCAATTACCTGCGACTCGGTGATGCCCAACGCAAACATGATGGCCACAAAGCCGCCAAATAAAACGGCGTACGACCAAAACCACGTGGATCGCAGGCTTTGCATCAGCTCCAGTTTCAAAACATATTTCAGATCATGGTTTTTCATCTGTATGCGTTTAGTGTTGGTGGTCGTCGTGATGCTTGTCGAGCATTTTTTTGTCTTTCAAAAACTGCTCCCGTTTGGTGTATCCCTGGCGGATACGCTCCATCGTTTCAGCATAAGTGTAAGTAGAGTCGTTGGGTGAGCTCAGTGCGCCATAACCGTAACCCATCGGCGTGCGATCGCCGTAGCGGTAAAAGGCTTCTTCGGCATCTATCCAATCGCCGGTTTCACAGTTCCCCACCCAAAATTTTACCTCGCCGTCGCCGGCAAATCTTTTCCAGTCGTCGCGCTTCATATATTCGGTGAGGCAACCAATGTCGTCAAACCAGATGACTTCGGAGCGCTCGTTGATAGCTTGCGCTGAATATTCTTTTTCGGCAAGACCCATCAGGCAATTGATGCAAATGTCGCGGTCCCAATTTATTTCACGCGCGCTGTAGTCAGTCTCACCCACGCAGCCGACCATCATTATGGCGATTATTGTTGCATAAAAAATCTTTTTCATAGGTTTTAAATTTAGTTAGATGATTGATTGATTTTCTGATCCAGCACCACTCTTCCCAGGTCCATTTCGATGTTGCGGTTGATGATTCCTGCAATTTCATTCATGCGGTGGCTGCAAAGGATCATCAGCGCCTGTGGGTTGTATTTCTGCAAATAGTCGAAAAAAATCATTCGGGCAGCCGGATCCAGGTTTGAGGCGGGTTCGTCCATGAGGAGAATGCGGGGTTCGCGTCCCAGCGCAAAAGCGATGAGCAGTTTTTGCTTCATGCCGCCGGAGAGTTTGTAAAAAGGCTTGCGCAGATTGGATTTTAATTCCAATCCCATCTCTTCGGCAATGCGCGTAAAATCCTCACTGTGACGGTCAGTAAGCTGCACAAAAAACTTAATCAGCTCCTGAATGGTCATCTTCAAAGGTGGCGCCAGCTGCGGAACGAATCCAACATTTTTCATGATTTCAAGATGGTGCTTTCGCGGATTTTTTCCCAGCACGGATAGCTCCCCCTGGTAGAGATATTGCCCCAGGATGCAGCGCATCAATGTGGTTTTGCCAGCGCCATTGGGGCCGCTCAGGCTGATGCGTTCACCGCCGCCGAAGGCAATCGACAAATCGTCGATAACCGTTGCATTTTTAAACATCTTGGTGAGATGTTGCGCATCAATTAATAGGTTGTCGTTTGTATTCATCAGGTTAATTTATCAATGCCTTTAAATGAATAAGTCAGCGCCTTGCCCGGGCATCTGTCCACACAATAGCCACAGCGTGTGCAATCGGCGCCGGCTATATGTATTTTCTGGGTGGCTTTTCCGCGCTTCGTAAACCACAGCACATGGGGCACCTCGCACACTTTTTGGCATTCGCCGCAGTAGCCACATTTTTCTAAATCGAACTGCACCACCATTGGCGCCGCTTTTCCTACCATGGCCATCGTAGTTCCGATAGGGCAAACATAGCTGCACCAGAAGCGTTTGCTGTAAAGCAATTCGAAAAGCACAAGTGCCACTATCCACAGCAAAATCAATCCGGGGCCATAGATCAAAGCTCTTGAAATAATACCCACAGGGTTGATAACTTCAAATACCAGGCTGGAGGTAGCAAATGCCAGCAGAATAAATCCTACCCAAAAAACGTAGCGCAAAGAACGGTCAAAAGTATGGTTTTTAATATGGAATCTTTTTACCATAAAATCGCGCAGTTTGTCCACCCATTCGGCGAGGAGATGATAGGGGCACACCCAGGAGCAATAGGTTCGTCCGCCCATGATGGCATAAAAACCAACAATGATCATCAGTCCAATCCAGAAGTTCATGGTGAGCATGACGATAAAACCTGTGCGCGCAGAGATCGACAGCAACTGCAAAGTATTGAACGGGTCGATGAGATAAAATCCCACCAGGCGCGATCCGCTTAGCGAGCCTTCCAAAATGGAGAGATCGAGCATAAAAGAGAGCATGAAAAGCAGCGCAAGCCCCAACACCACAGCCCAGCGTATGTTGCGCCACTTGTGATTGTAGCGGCGTTTGTTACGCCATTCTTCGTAGCTAAGTCCTTCCAGCGCGTGCGGCAACTGACCCACCGGCTTTGCCGGCAACGGTTCTTTATCTTTTGATTTTTTAAATAGCATCACAATCAATTATTGGGTAAAACAATAATACTGGCTTCAGCCGTGGGGCAAACCATCACGCAAACACCACATCCGGTGCAGCCATTCTGTACCTGAGGGCTGTAGTGAAAAGTTCCGTCAGACATGGCTTCGGCGCTCATCACGATGGCTTTTTCGCCAATGGGGCACTCGGTGACGCAGAGATTGCAGATATCGCGTGCGAAAGTTTTGTTGCGGAGCGGCGAAGCTTGTTTTTCATAAATCTGTTCGCCGGATGCGTTTCCTCTTTGCTGATGGCGCCGATGCCTGCGGTTGCCTTCCTCCTGTTCGGTAATTTCTGTTGCGGTAGGCGCCGGAGAGCGGTAAATTCCTTTGAAGTCGTTGCCGCGCGGCGTACCGGTAAAACTTTTACCCTGCACAGCCAGACAAGTTTCGGGGATCAACTTGGCTTTGCCCATGCGCACGGCCTCTTTCATGGCAGCTATTTGTATCGGGAAAGGATTGTAACCCTTGTCTGCGCCGTGCGGACCTTTACCATCGTGCATCCCTACACCGTGAATGCTGTCATTAATTTGTTGCCGTTCTATCTGGCGCTCTTCTTCGTAAGCAATGATGGCCTCGGTGCCAGCCTTTCTGAATTGCTGGAAGTCGAGTATTCCCGTCGGGCAGATTTCGACACACTGAAGCGAATCACACGAAAAATCGCACGGCTGGTTGCGGGGATCAATAAAGGGCGTCGAATAAGAAAGTCCTTTGTTGATGCCGGCCAGGTGTATCGCTTGCACGGGGCAAATCTGAACGCAAAGTCCGCATTTGATGCAGCCATACACGAAATCTTTTTCCCGTGCCGCGCCTGGTGGCCGTAGGAAGTGTTGATTGCGAACATCGTTATCCGTCACGGCTTTTGCTATGCCTATGCCGGCGCCAATGGCAACCATAGAACCCGCCACAACGGCTCCACTCTTCAGAAAACTGCGCCGGCTGATGTCTTTGCTTTTTTGATTCATCGTTTTTTTAATTTCAAAATTAACATTTTTTAATGACGGTGTTAGCTACAGGTAATGCATTGAAAGAATCTTTATTAAAATAGCTTTTAAAACAAAATTTTCACACCAAGATTAAAACTTCTTCCCGGCTCGTAATAAGGAAACTCGTCGTACATATTGTCGTAAGCCCGGCTGAGATGCTCCACATAATTTTTGTTCAGAATATTGGTAATGGCTCCATAAATCTCCAGGAAATCCAAAGGCAAGTATTTTACTTTTAAATCAAAAACAGCAAAGCCCGGGGAGGTAGATTCGTCAAACGACGGCGCCACCCTATCCTGGGCGCTGGCGATGCGGGCATTCAGCACTGCCTGTAGTGATTGCGAATAATACCCGATGCTGGTGCTGACGCTAAATGGAGGTATTTCGGGCAGTGGCTCGTCCCACGAAGTATTTTGCGCATAGGTGTAACCGCCAGTTAGCGTATATTTGAAGTTGCTTACAAATTGCCATTCCATCCCGGCCTCGAAACCAGTCATAAAAGCGTCGGGAACATTGATGTAGCGCTTGGCATGTGGTGGCGGCATGCACGGCAGAAACTTTCGCGTTAGCGTGGTGTCGAGGTAGGCGGAGATGTAGTTCTGTAGCAATGAATAATAGACATTGCCATACACCGACAGCGACGGCCACCGTTTTTCGACACGCAGGTCGGTTTGGTAATTAATTTCCGGTTTTAGGTTGGGATTGCCCAAGTATTCGTAAGCATCCTGGCCAATGGAGAGATGGTTGATGTACATCTCGTACAATTCGGGTGTGCGCACGCCGCGCCCCAATGCCCAGAGCAGCTCCAGACTTTTGTCGATTTGCCAGGTGAGCGAAGTACTTGCCGAAAAGTCGGTCATGGTGCCAGGCTTTATATTACCATTATAGGCCTCGCTGAAATCGGGCGCTACGTCACGGGCGTCGTAGTTGGTAAAGTCGATGCGTGCACCGGTGATCCAGAGCAGGTCGCGGTGGAGCTGGTTGTGATTTTCGGCAAAGAAACCTATGGTATTTTTAATGGAATTTTGCCACACCAGGTCTTTAAAAACTTTGGGCGGATCGAAAGTCTGGCCGTTGCAAACATTTATATAAACCTCTCGGGTGCGCGTGCCGTCTTTGGCGACGGTTTTGAAATCGGTGCCCAGATAAATCAAATTCTTAGACGAGGTCATCAATCCTACCTCTGCATTACCACCGGCAACCAAAGCCGTTACAGGTGTTACTGCATGAACGGCCACATAATTTGGGCGTTTGTCGTTGGACATTTCGTGATCCACATATGAGCCAAAAAGTTTCATTCGCAACGATGAAATCTTTGACGTGATGTTGTTGGCGACATAATCCAGCGCAAGCTGGGTGCTGTTATCTTTGTCAGCGTCCATGGGCAGCGCGGCATGCATAATGTCTTTTGCAAATCCCTGCCTGAAATTTATTTGTATCCGGTGGTTATCCGCCAGGTTGAAACCCAGTTTGGCATCGTAGCCAAAGCGGCTGAAGGAGGAGGCAACTTCCTGCCCGGAGCCACTGTGGTAGTTCCCAAAATCTTTATAATCGGCGGAAAGGAGGAAATCTACCTTTTTGTGCTGCATTAATACATTTACGGCACCCCAGGCATTTCCTCCGTTGGATTCCCAGCCGCCCAATACGCTTCCCGACACTGCTTTTGCATTGGGATTCGGGCGCGGACGTGTGGTTACCAGATTAATAACTCCACCGAAAGGTTGCCCGTAACGCATGCTGTATGGCCCTCTGATGATTTCTACTTTTTCGATGTCTTCGGGCGATATCTGCGAAATGGCGGGATCCATCCGGTTGGGGCAGGCGTTGCTGCTGGTGGCGCCTCCGTTGTAAATCACGTTCAGTTGTTCGTATTTATATCCCCGCATCACCGGCTCCATGGCGTAGTTGCCGCGTTTGATAATGCCAAAGCCGGGCTGGTTAACAAATATTTCGGCCACGTCGTGGATGTCTTCTATGGAAATGGCCATGCTGTTGATGGTAGTTTTTTGAATGGTATTGCTGCTCTGCGCTTCTATTATTATAGCTTCGATGTTGATGACCGTATCCACCGCCTGTGCGGCAACCGATAGTGCTATTATTTGCAATAGCGCCACCAATAATATTTTATAAATGGCTTTCATGATTTTTTCAGTTTTAATGTTTTGATAATAATTTTCAGGGATGGCAACTACTAAATCGCTGCCTTTGCTACGGCGCAAACATTTATTAAAAACGAAACGAATGATTGTGCAGCAGCGTTTTTCATTAAAACACTAAACCGATTTGGGTGGGGGTATCAGCACCTCCGCGTACCTATTGATAAACCGATGAAAAGTAAAATAATACTTTAGTTTATTGAGATTGGGAACAGGAAATGCAATTTTATTGGTATTAAAAACAAAGACGAGATTGCTGCTTTCCGACTGAACCTTCACGGGAATGTTTTTGTCGGTATGGGCTGGTGTGGCTGCTCTTTTTTTGATAGCATGCAAATAGCTATAATCCCCCAGGTTTTCGATAGGTTGGTAGTTATCCGTTTGGGTGGTCTCCTGCCGCGAAGAGCGCAGCTGCTGATAGAGATAATAATTGAGCGCAGGAAAGGTGGTAGCCGTGAAATACAGCAAATAAACAAAGAGCAATATTTGCGAATGAAGCAGTCGCATCATTTATCAAATTTCAATGTGTGTGTCATCTCTTTGCGATACATGGGCGTTTTGTCGCGCAGGATAAATTTGGGTTTTGAGAACGGAGCAAGACGTTCCAGAAAATCGAGCACAAGCAGCACCGGTGAGGCATAGAAGAATTTCATATTTTGATTGAAATCCCAAAGATGATCTACGTAGGTATATAATTCGTAGGGTGTGTCACCCACGTTATCACCGTCGCGATCGAAGCCCTGATAGTCGTCGAAATAGTTGTTTTGCCATTGGTTGCCGTTGGCGGTGTTGCCCTGAGCAACTACCTGCGAGAGGTTATTATGAAAATAATTGTTCTTAATAAGATTGCCTTCCTGGTTGGTATGAAAAAACATGCCGGCCACACAAAAGGCAATTTCATTGTTTTCGATGGTATTAATTTTTTCGGGTACGAAAGGAGAAACGTCAAAGTGAATCCCTTCAGCAGAATAGATAAAATGGTTGTTTAGGATTTGGTTGGAGGAGGTTTCTTTCATGCCGAGGCACATGCCGCTTTCTCCGGTCGATTTCATGATTACGTTTTCGGTCATAATGGTGCGCTCGCTGTACATCAGAAATACGCCCACAGAGTTTTCGTAAAAGCGGTTGGCCCGGATGCGGTTGTTGTGGGCATACATAAAATGGATGCTGTAGCGATTGCCGATTCCCAGGTTTTCTTCAAAGAGATTCTCTTCACTGTACCACACCACCATGTCGCGTACGTCGTGCCAGTAGTTGTTTTGAACCACATTACGCTTGGCCCACCACAAACGGATTGCATCGCCTTTGAGCGCTTTGGCGCGCCGCGAAAGCGACGAAATCTCACAGCGGGAAATTGTGTTGAAATTAGATTGGAAAATATCTATTCCAAACAAACATTCTTTGATGCGGCAGTTTTCGATGGTATTGTAACTGCCGATGACTTTCACGCCGCAATCGATTTTGTCGTGCGAGCCTCCGGAATTGGTGATCACCATATTTTTCAGCGTGATGCTGTCGGCGTCCAGATAAAAAACACTCTCCTGATCAAGGCCCGTTACAATACTCTGGCCTTGCCCGTCAATTGTCAGGCGGCTTTTGTTAATGTGCACAGGTCCCAGATACAAATGTGCTCCGAGCTTTATGGTTTCGCCAGCCTCAGCACGGTCGATGATGGGCTGCAAAGCAATTGGATGCAATGTGTCAACGACAGGATTAATGGGATAACGCATTCCGGAAATCTCGTCCTGCGCTGTTGTTTTATTGATTATTAATAAAAGAGAAACTACCAAAAGCAAAAGCGCACGACCCGCTTGTGTGGGTCGCGCGCTGCAGCTTTTATGGTTTAAAGAATTAATCATTTAAAAATTAAGACCAATGGCCTTACGATTTTATTGCTTTCCGTTTTTGTATGATGGCCAGAATCATTAATACAAAAACCAGCAGTGTTACAAAAAATCCCAAATATGGGTACGACATGGTAGTAAACTGTGCTACCTTGCCTTCGCCAAATACGGTGGGCATAAACTCTTTGATACCTTCGAAAGCACCGCCGCCATGGAGTCCCAGATGATGGCCGTACCAATACAATCCGATGATGTAGAATACGATAAAGTAAACTGGTAACAGCGCGGGGAGTATTCCTAAAGCTGCATTCACTCTGCGTTTGGTAACCATAAAGCCTACGATGAGCAACCCCAGGAAGGCAAATAGCCAGGGCGAATAATACATCAGTCCGTCGAGGAAGTTTAAGAAGCCGGGCGTTACATCAACTTTTACCGGCTGTCCGGTTTCCGGATCCACAACTTCGTTTCCCTGAGCATCTTTTTGGGTGTCGAAAGTTCGATGGGGCGGATTGTCCATATCAGCAGGCACATTGCGGCCCTGAACGATGCCATACATTCCGATGAAATGGTTGATGGCATTCATCTCTACCAAACAATCGGCGCCAGCCTGACCAGATGCCAGCTCTTCGCGTTCGCTCTGTCCCTCACATCCGTTGTAAACACCACTGTATCTAAATTCGACACGAATGCCGTCGGGATACATCGACTCCGGATATTGGTGGCTTTGCAGTGCTACCCACCAGATGGGCATAAAATACGAAACGATGAGTAAAACCAGCGCCAGGGCAGAGAAAATCTGATATCTCTTCATTATAAAAGTTATTTAGCTTCTACGTTGGCTTCCTTTAAAATGTAAGCAACGGCATCGTACAGGTCTTTGTCAGAACAATCGGTGCATGATCCACGAGGAGCCATTACGCCGTATTTTCCGTCAGGAATACCATTGATAACACTTTGCTGCAAAGCATCCATACCTTTTGGTGCTACTTCGGCCCAGCGATCGTGATCGGTAACCTTGGCTGCACCAGCCACACCGGTCATGTGGCAGGCAATGCACACTTTGTCATACACTGCCTTACCATTTTCCAGGTCGGCAGTCATGGGGGCTTTTGTTAAAGTTTGTTCGGTAGTGGTTGTGGTACTTTTGGTTTCATTTCCACCGCTGCCACCGCAGTTTACAAGCGTCAAAGCAAAAGCCGACACCATGAACATTAGGATAATTCTTTTCATAGAACTTTTAATTTTTAATTTTTGATGAATAATTATTTTTGATTCATTTCTTTAAGTACTTCATCAGAACGCAGATTCATGTAGGTTATGATTTTTTCGGCGTTTTCTTCTGATACGTTTTGGTTGGGCATTGCCAGCTTATACTTTTGACGCATCGCCTCGATATCAATTTCCTTCATGTGTCTTTCGGGAGTCATAATCCACGATTTGAGCCACTCGTCGCTGCGGCGTTTGCCAACCATGAACAAGTCGGGGCCGTTGTACTCCTCGCCAAAGCGGTGACAAGCGTTACAGCCGTGGTTCATATATTCCATTTCGCCGGTGAGCATGTTTTTCATTTCGATGGCTGACGGTTTGAAGGCCTGCATTTCGGTGTCTTTCTGTACCCGTTTGGCGTAAGCCAGCAAACGGTCGTTTTCGGCTTTATCGTTGAAAGTAACTGTAAGATAACCTTGTAATTCTCTGTCGTCAGGATTGTGAACGCAGTCGAGCAGCAAGGGATACATACCGGCTTTTTCGGCCACAAACTCCAAAGTAGCTGTTTCGCCCGGACGCCAACGGTACATCTGATCGTACGAAGAAACTTCGTAAACATAATGATCGAGTTTACTCTGGCCATAGTTGGTCAGGTGTATCTGCACGTTTTGTCCCTGATTCACAGTTATGTTTTGCGGAGTTACCTTGCCATCGTTGATGGTGCCATACACGTGTACGCCATCCTTTTCCGTAGTAACCTTTTCGGCACCCAAAGCCACATAATATTTCGATTTGCTGTTGGTGGTAATGTCGGTTCCAATATCGTAGGTCGAAATCGATTTATACTGATTCACATCCATCAGTGAGGTGTAGTGGGGCTCGCCCATCGGTAACGGGAGGTCGTAGATGATTTTCATCTTGTCGCCACTGATGTCGATAAGCTGGTGGTTTTGTGGGTGAAGCGGTCCAACCGGGTTGAAGCGGTCGATGGAAAGTTTGTTGAGAGCAATCAGATAATCGCCTTTGGGTTCGCGGGTATCTCCGTGCGACGACACCAGGTGGCCGATGTTGTAGTGAGAAGGCACATAGTCGATGACTTTAAGATTGATATAATCCCATTTAGTAATGCGTGAGTCAACATAAATAGAGGTGTAAACGATTCCTTCTTCACTATCAAACTGATTGTGCAAAGGACCCAGACCTACCTCAACACTGCCATGAAGCGCATCTTCGAGCGAAATAATTGGAATTCCATAATTATCAAATCCTTCGAAATTTTTATCATCAATTGCTTTCATAATTTTCTCGAAAGAATAGACCCAGGCATGCGAGTCGAGTTTTCCGGCAACTACGATATATTTTCCTGATGGATCTACGTCAACGCCGTGGGGCGATTTGGGCTCGGGAATCAGATAAAGCAAACCTTCTTTCACAGCTAAATCAATAGGTATCACTTTGTGGCCATTGATTATAGTATATTTTCCTGCAGCCACTATTTGCTCAGCTTTTTTCCAGTTGGTAACGTGCATATAGTCCACGTCACGTGAGGAACAGCCAGCTTCAAATGGCGGGCGTCCGCTTTCTATGCCACCTATGTACATCTCGGTGCAGAATGAGTTGGTAAATCCCCATCCATCAGAGCCTAATTTACCAGCGTCGGATAAGTCCTGTGTGTAGGGTGGGAATTCAAAGGTGAAACTCTTGTCGCGGTCAACCTGTCCGGTTTCGTTGTCAAATTTCCAATAGGTCAACCCGCCACGCCAGTATTTTTCGAAGTTGGCTTGTGAAAGCGGATAATACTTGCGGTCAAGCGGAGCCGGATATTGGGAGGCTTCCATGATGTATTCGGAGTTGGGCGTATAGAAGTTACCACCGTGGTTGCTTCTGAACAATGGATTTTGAATTACATCTTTCAGTTCCCAATCTGTTAAGCTAACGATGAAGATACGTGGGTTTGCTTTGTCGTTTATGGTAGCCCATTTTCCATCGTACAGTCCGTCGGTTTCCGAAAATCCGGGATGGTGCGTGTCGCCCCATTTTATTACTTGTCCTTCTATGTATCCTTTGGCCATCAATGCTTTTGTCTCTTTGCTGTAGCCGTAGCCGTTGGCAGGTTGACTGGCGCAGGTGGGCACGTATTTTATCATCCGCATCGACGGGACGGTGTACATGGGCATATTGCCTGCCTGTCCGCCTGAGTTCAGCGCAACGTATTCGTCTTTTACGTTGTCGGGGGTGTAGGTTTTGGCGGCAGCAAGCAAGTCTTCGGCGTTCAGGCCACGACGGTCTATCACATCTTTCAATGATTCTTTTCCGCGGGGAGCGCCCAGGTCAGATGTGCTGCTTTTCTGTTTGCCATCGCAGCCGGCAAGCACCAGTACGTATGCTAGCACGAGGCTGACGAGCCACAAGGTGTTTATCTTTCTATTAATGTATTTCATTGTCGTTATTTTAAAAGTTAACAAAATGTGATTTTTAAAAATTATTTATTACCACCTTCTTCTTCCAGTTGGATGCGCAGAAGTTCCTTAGCACGCAAGCCTACGTCGGCAGCTTTTACCTGATATTGGAAGTATTGCTCTGCCCAAAGGAAAGCATCACGGTATTTCTTTTCAGAGACATATTTTTCATATTTTTCTTTGGCGTTGGCGGCTTGTCCAAGTTGATCTACTGCATCATCCACAAGCGCTTTCACATAGTCATAGTTCTGATAGTTGTGCTCTTTGAGCCAGCTAACCACACCATTAATAACATCTTGTGTCTGATTGATAACAACGATTTTATCTTCAAATCTTTGTTTGTATTCAGCCTGCTGAGCCTCTGTCAGTGCTACCTCATCAACCGCTGCAGGGCCGGTGTAGTTTTTGGGTTTCACCATCATGATGCCTTCCATTTCCAGGTGCAATGCCGAGCAGAACTCGGTGCAATAGTAGGGGAATGCGCCGGGGCGGTCGGCGGTAAAGGTGAGTGAAGCTGTTTTGCCAGGCTCAAAGCTACCATGCACGCCATAGGTATCCACCGTAAAGCCGTGCGTTTCGTCTTCGGCACGCTCCAAGTTGGTAAGGTGGAAAGTTACAATATCACCTTCGTTTACTTCCACGATTTCCGGAACGATGTGCGAGCGGATCATGGTTCCGAAGATGTGCACGCGGTTTCCATCGCGTTCTATTTTTTCACGGCCAGCCACAGTTTTGTATTCCGAAATCTCACCGGTACGGGTATTTGTGCCCGTTTCGTAGCGGATCATGGGTTTTACGCTTGTACGCAACACAGCCACTGAGCCATAAATGTTAGCCTGGGGTACGCTCATGCTGTAAATATCCACCATATCATCGCTGCTAATATCGATGAGGTGCTGGAAGTTGGGGCGAACAGGGCCTGTGTTCGGGAAGTTATCCATTAGCCCCTCTTTGTCCGTCACCACCAGATAGTTGGAGTGTGGCTCTGCTGACATGCCTTGAGGAACCATTACGTGACCCGGCTTAAAGCTGAGCAGCAATTCGCCTTCTTTTTTCATCGTATTATAATTCCACCGGACGATCTTTTTATCTTCAAAAACGGAAGCGTAAACAACGTTTTTGCGGTAGTCGAAAGTAAAGTCGATCACCTTATTACCCAGGTCAATGGCGCCATGCTCGATAGCTTTTTCATCTAAGATTGGAATGTTTCCGGGAGCGTTGCCCGCAAAAGTTTTGTTATTCAAAGCAGATCTCACTTTAGCAAAATCGAAAACAATTGCTCTGTCACCAGCAGCAATGAAAAAATCACCATCGGGTGTAACTTTCACTTTCGAAGCTTTGGCCGGCAATGCAATCATTGCAATCGCGCCAGCATCAAGTGCTTTTTGCAAACTTACCACATTGGTTTCGTTTATTTTTTCGGTAGGAATTGATTTGATCTTTTCGTAATCAACTACATAAACGTAAGGTTTGCTGTCCATGCTGGCCGCACCTACTACCAGGCCATTGCTTTTGAGGCGTCCGGCATCAAAGTAGCCAAGCGTGTAGGCGGGTAGCTCCACGGTAAAACTTTCGTCTTTGATCATTCTGCCCACGTGGTGGCCGGTTGAGGCAACAGCTTCCGGCTCATGAAATGCCCAAAAAGTGATGCCCGCTTTGGCTTTGGCCAGGTCGGTAGTTTTCAGATCCCACGGCGCAGGGTACTCGCTGGTTTGAATTACATATTCCGTATTTTCGGTAACGGCAACTCCTGCAAAAGCGTTTTTGAAAAGCAGGTTTGCATAGACCTGTTTGGTTTCAAAGTCATCCAGGCCAAGCATCGCTACCCGCGAGTTGGCGCCGTCGCTATAGAACAGGTATTTGCCATCGTATTTGCCACCAGTTTCACTCAAGGCAGGATAGCGCATATCGCCGTACTCGTAAATGCGGTTGTCTGGCGAATTTTTCTTTAGCATCAGCGAGCTTTCATCGTCAAAAGCATAGCCTTGCCATGGTTCGGGAGAAAAAACACCCACATATTTATAAATGCGCATGGAAGGCAGGCCGTAAACGATCATGGTTCCGGAGTTGCCGGTACCAATAAATCCGAAATACTCATCGCGCCCGCCGCGTGGCATGAAGGTCTTGACAGCAGCTAATACGTCTGCGTCGTTAAGTCCGCGTTTCTGTTTTACGTCATTGAGCGTTTCCTGTCCGAAAACTACTGGCTGTTGAATCCAGATTCCCAGGCAGATACATACTAACAAGGCGTACCTGATTGCTTTAATCATAGCTCAAAATTTTAGTGTTAATGTATTTGTTTATAGTGAAATGAGTTCGTATCATTCCTTTTTTTAGATTTTCAAAATTAGAACAATAACAGGTAATTCATTACCTAATTGTGAAATTTAGACGCTTTTTAAATTGCGAAACCAAAAAGCTCTATGTCACTCATTGTCTATTATTTAAGATGTTAGAAATGATGGATTTTGCAGTCTGGGTGTGACATATTTCACACCATGATAAACAAAAATGTATTGTAATCACAGGTTTATGCGCTCCAGGTCTCTTTAAAGGATAATTTTGTTTCGTGTTAAATCATTAATAATTCACGACTATGAAAAAACTTTTCAAACTTTTCAAACTTTTTATCCTTTTAGCCTTTGGCTTATCAATGTTAAAACCTGGGGTTGCTCAGGAAGTAAAGATTTCGGGTGAGCTACGTCCGCGCTACGAGATGCGCCACGGCTATGGTACGTTGATCCCCGACAACGTGGATGCTGCTAATTTTGTGTCGCAGCGCACGCGCCTCAACGCCTTTTATGGCAACAGCAACTACCGGTTTAATCTTAGCTTGCAAGATGTGCGCGTGTGGGGCGACGTGCCACAACTCAACAAATCCGACATTTACGGCCCTTCGATACATGAAGCCTGGGGAGAACTGCTACTTAGCAAAAGCTGGTCGCTGAAGGCCGGGCGGCAGGAAATCGTTTACGACGACAGCCGCATTTTTGGCAATGTGGGCTGGGTACAGCAGGCGCGCAGCCACGATGCCGTGGTCATCAAATTTATGCCTAACGCCAATCATCGCCTCGATGTGGGGCTGGCATACAATGCTGCTTTGGAATCTAATTTTAAAACAGATTACACCATCAGCAACTACAAAACCATGCAGTATGCCTGGTATCATGGCAACTTTGAAAAAGTTGGGCTGAGTTTTCTGGCGCTCAATAGCGGTTATGCCTATGATACTTTCGTAGATTCTGCAATCGTCGAAAAGATAGCTTACAGCCTGACGATAGGCCCACGCGTCAGCTACAAGAACGACGCGCTCTCCGCCAATGCCGCTTTCTATTATCAAACCGGAAAAAATGCAAAATATCGCTCGCTTAACGCAATGTATGCTGCCGCGGATGTGAGCTATCAGATTCAACCGGCGCTAAGCATTGGATTAGGAATAGAATATCTATCCGGATCAGCCTCAAAAGACGTAGCTACCGGCGAAGACGATCATTCGTTCACACCGCTCTATGGCACCAACCATAAGTTTAATGGCTGGATGGATTATTTTTATGTTGGCAATCACTCGGGTAGCGTGGGCCTGGTTGACATCTACGTTCCGGTAAATTACAAAATAGACAAGTGGTCGTTTACACTGATGCCGCATCTATTTAATACCGCAGCTACTTTATCCACCTTCTCCTACATCGAATCGAAGTGGGAGGATTATAACAGCTATCTGGGAACAGAAATCGACATTTCGGCAGCGTATGCTTTGTCGCCGGAGGTATCCATCGAAGCGGGCTATTCGCAACTTTTTGCCACCGAAAGCATGCAAGTGCTCAAAGGTGGTGATTATAAAAATATGCAGAACTGGGCCTGGGTGATGCTCACCGTGAAACCAGTTTTCTTCAGCAGTAGTAAATGATGATGTTGGGAAGTTGTAAGGTTATAAAAATTAACAAGGCAACACCAATTCACTAATGACACATAAATTTTATAGTAAGGACGAGGCTGCGCCTCGTCCTTTTTATTTTACAAACTTTGCCTGTTCTAATAATTTTGAAAAACAGGCAAAGTTTGCGCAAATTCTTACAGATTTAAGTAAAGCCAAAGCTTAACGAAAGATGAGGAGGCTAGACTTCACTTCCTACTTCTTGCTGATAAGCCGTCTCTACTTTCAAACTTCCAACCCCTAACTTCTTAACTTCTAATCTCCAACTTTTAAATAATTTCAAAAAAATAAAATTTAGCGGTGAGTGCCAAAGCAGAATAATAAGAACTAGCCTTATTAAGACTAGGAATAAATTAGCCCGCAGCAAAGGGATCAAGGAATTTCAGAGCATTTAATCACTATTTTTGTCCGCACTGACGACTATTAAAATTTACAGCTATGGTTCACTTGTTTCGCTTCCTTATTCCACCACCCACCTGGCGACTGCCTGCCGCCATCGTTCTGGGCGCCATCGTAGGGTTGGGGATTTACACCTTTAAGATATCCAATGCAGTGTCGTATCTCTCTGACCGCCCCGAAACCTGCATCAACTGTCACGTGATGAATCCACAGTACGCCAGTTGGTTTCATTCGGCACACCGCGAATATGCTACCTGCAACGATTGCCACGTGCCGCATACCAATCCGGTGGCCTCATACGCCTTCAAAGCTATGGACGGTGCGCGTCATGCCACCATTTTTACATTGCGCAACGAGCCTCAGGTGATTCAGATTAAAGATGCCGGTGCTGCTGTAGTACAGGAAAACTGCAAACGCTGCCACGGGCGGGTCAACGAAAACGTGCATACCATGACGGTTTCGCTCAAGATGGCCCAAAACGACCAGGGAAAACTCTGCTGGGATTGCCATCGTGAAGTTCCGCATGGCCGTGTGAGCAGCCTGAGCACATCCACCTACGCTCGCGTTCCACGGTTGGGAAGTGCTGTGCCACCCTGGTTGAAAAAACTAATGCAAAAAGATAAAGAGTAACTAATTATTAAAATCAGCTTACATCAAAACATTAAGAAGTATGGAAACGACAAAAAAACGTAGTCCCTGGATCAACTGGACAATCTTTCTTATCACTGTAGTGGTGGTATTTGTATTGGGCATGCTTGCCTCTACAATCTCCGAACGGCGTGTGGAAACCGAGTATATTTATACACCACGGGTGCAGCTTACCCAATGGGAGCCGCGCAATCAAGTGTGGGGCGAGAACTTCCCGGCCGAATACAATTCCTGGCTGCAAACCCGCGACACCAGCTTCCGCAGCAAATACAACGGCAACGCCTGGATCGACATGCTCTCCGTAGATCCACGCATGGTTGTGCTGTGGGCTGGCTATGGCTTTTCTAAAGACTACTCGCAGGCACGCGGACATTCTTATGCCATCACTGACATGCGCAACACATTGCGCGTGGGCGCACCCGGAATAGACGACCCCGAGCTTATGCCTGCCACCTGCTGGACCTGCAAAAGCCCAGATGTTCCCCGCCTGATGAATGAAGTGGGCATCACCGAATTTTACTCGGGCAAATGGTCACGCTGGGGCGCTGAGATTGTAAACTCCATTGGCTGTGCCGACTGCCACGACAGTAAGACAATGGATTTGCGGATTTCGCGTCCTGCACTCATCGAAGCTTTCGAACGCCAGGGCAGAGACATTACTCAGGCCACGCATCAGGAGATGCGCTCGCTTGTGTGTGCGCAATGTCACGTCGAATATTATTTCAATACAAACCTACCTGGCAAAGAAGGTGTGTCCTATCTCACTTTCCCCTGGGATAAAGGCATGCAGGTGGAAGATATGATCGCCTATTACGATGAAATTGGCTTCAGCGACTGGACGCATAAGATCAGCAAAACCCCGATGCTAAAAGCACAGCATCCAGGCTACGAGACCTGGATCACCGGTACGCATGCCAAACGCGGCGTCACCTGTGCCGACTGCCACATGCCTTTCATGTCGAAAGGTGGCCAGAAATATACCGACCATCACATTCAAAGCCCGCTTAACAACATCGCCAATTCATGTCAGGTGTGCCACCGCGAGAATGCCGAAGACCTGGTTGGATTTGTGTATGACAAAATGGATAAAGTGATTTCGCAACGCGACGAGCTGGAGAAGATGCTGGTACGTGCGCACGTAGAAGCCGGTCATGCCTGGGAATTTGGCGCCACACAACAACAGATGGATCCTATCCAAAAACTTATCCGCCACGGCCAGTTTAGATGGGATATAGCTGCCGCCTCACATGGTGCAGCCTTCCACAACTCCATCGAGATATTGCGCATCATCAGCGCCGGTATGCAGGAAGCGCAGGAAGCACGCGTTCAACTGGCCGCACTGCTCACCACAATTGGCGCTCCCTATCCGGTTCCCTACCCCGACATTGCAACCAAAGCAAAAGCCCAACAATATATTGGTTTGCCAATGGAAAAACTCGAAGCTGATAAAAAGATATTCCTGGAACAAACAATACCCCAATGGGATAAAGCTGCCAGCCAGCGTGAAGAAGCCTGGGAGGTAGTCTATTATTAAAGGTGTAAATCACCAATCAGAAAAAAGCCTGAGGAAACATTTGCTTCCTCAGGCTTTTTTTGTTAAAGGTTTCGCATTGACGAAGTCAGAGTTAGGACAAAAGCCTCGTAGTGGCGGCAGTATGGCAGATAATAAAGAGCCATGACCAACAGTCATTTGGGAACAAAACAAAAAATTCTGACAAAACATTTTTGGTAACTTTTTAACGAAGTCAGGAGGTTGGAAACCTTTGAATCCTTTCTCCCCACAATGGATTGGGAATGCAGATAAACACGATTAATTTGAGAATAACCACCCCACTGAATCTGGCTTAGAATCATAATCCGATGGCAATCATCAGCAATATCATGAAATGAGAATGTGATGCCGGGACGCCAAAAAATTAAATGTACTACCTTTGCCGCCAAAAATTTTTAAAAATATGCCTAAAAATCTGGTCATTGTTGAGTCACCCGCCATAGCCAAAACCATCGAAAAGTTTCTTGGAAAGGATTTTACTGTCAAAGCCAGTTTTGGCCACGTTCGCGATCTGTCGAAGAAACAGTTGGGCGTGGGTGTAGAAAAAGGATTTTAACCTGATTACGTAGAATCTGAAGACAAAAAGAGCATCATCAACGAGCTTAAAAAATTAGCTAAAAGCGCTGATATCGTATGGCTTGCAACGGACGAAGATCGTGAGGGGGAGGCTATTTCGTGGCATCTTTTCGAAACCTTAAACCTGAGCGAGGAACGCACCCGACGTATCGTTTTCCATGAAATTACCAAAACGGCAATCACACGTGCCATCGAGGAGCCACGCAGCATCGATCTGAATCTGGTGGATGCTCAGCAAGCGCGTCGTGTGCTGGATCGTCTGGTGGGATTTGAACTTTCGCCCGTACTTTGGCGCAAAGTGAAACCGGCACTTTCGGCTGGACGCGTACAGTCGGTGGCGGTTCGTTTGATTGTAGAGCGCGAAGATGAAATCAAAAATTTCGAAATCGTATCCTATTATCGCGTCACAGCGCTGTTTCAGAAAAACGGAAATGAAACGCTTTTGCGTGCCGAGATACCGGCACGTTTCACCACCCGCACGCTGGCGCATTCTTTTCTTGAGAAATGTATCGGCGCCGAATTTACAGTTGCCTCTGTCGAAAAGAAACCAGGCAAGCGGTCACCCGCTCCACCATTTACCACCTCTACACTTCAGCAAGAAGCCAGCCGTAAGCTCAGCTTTGGCGTGGCTAAAACCATGCAGGTGGCGCAGCAACTTTACGAGTCGGGGAAGATTACTTACATGCGTACGGACTCCGTAAACCTTTCTGACCTGGCATTGGGACTTGCCAAAGAACAAATCATCAGCAGTTACGGTGATAAATATTACAAATACCGCCGCTATGCCACCAAGAGTAAAGGAGCGCAGGAGGCGCACGAAGCCATCCGCCCTACCTATCTCAACCACGAAAATATAGAAGGCACTTCCGATCAAAGACATCTTTACGACCTCATCTGGAAAAGAACCATTGCCTCGCAGATGAGCGATGCGGAGCTGGAACGAACCACTGTTACCATCGACATTTCTACCACGCCGGAGAAATTTGTAGCACGTGGCGAAGTGATCCTCTTCGAGGGTTTCCTGAAAGTTTATTTCGAATCAAGCGACGACGACACTACCGACGAAGCTGCTGGCATGCTGCCACCTGTGAAAAATGGCGAGAAACTACCGCTGCTGCAAATTGATGCCACGCAACGTTTTACCCAGCCACCATCGCGATACACCGAAGCCAGCCTCGTGAAAAAACTCGAGGAGCTTGGCATCGGCCGTCCTTCTACCTATGCGCCCATTATCTCCACCATTCAAAAGCGGGAATACGTTGCCAAAGGCGAAAGCAATGGCACCGCACGCTCGTTTGAAATCATAACATTGAAAGATGAAAAGATAAAAACGGAGAAGAAATCCGAAAAAACCGGACAAACCAAAGGCAAGCTCGTTCCCACCGACATTGGAAACGTGGTAAATAAATTCCTGATGCAACATTTTATGAACATCATGGACTACAATTTCACGGCAAATGTGGAAAAGGAATTTGATGAAATAGCAATGGGTCAGAAGGTGTGGAATAAGATGATTGCTGATTTTTACGGCCCTTTCCATAAGCGCATCGAAGATACCATAGAGCACAGCGAAAAATTTAGTGGCGAAAAATTATTGGGCCAGGAGCCTGATACCGGCAAAAATGTATTTGCTAAAATTGGCCGCTTTGGGCCGATGATTCAGATCGGAGATACCGATAGCGAAGAAAAACCACGCTTTGCTTCCATCAAAAAAGGACAGTCGCTCGAAACCGTTACACTCGAGGAAGCCCTGGAGATGTTTAAGTTTCCGCGCACCATTGGCGTGTATCAGGACACAGACGTGAGTGTCGGCATCGGACGCTTTGGCCCTTACGTAAAGCACAAATCTCTTTTTGTGTCGTTGCCAAAGCAATACGATCCGTCTGAAGTCAACATCGGGCAGGCCATCGAACTGATAGAAGAAAAAATTAAAAAAGAGCGCGAAAAAACGATAAAGGTTTTTGATGAAGACGAAACCATCAAGGTGCTCAATGGCCGCTGGGGGCCTTACATTGCCGAAGGAAAAAACAACTTTCGGATTCCTAAAGGAACCGATCCGGCATCGCTGACTTTTGACGATGCTAAAAGTATTATTGCGGCAAGCAGCAAGAGTGCAGCGCCCAAAGCGACTTCGCGCAAAGCAACTGCTAAACCTGCTGCCAAAAAGGTGACCAGAAAAACAACATCAAAAACCAAAAAGTAGCACCGTCCAAAAAGCCTCTGATGGAGATATCAGTTTATTTCGAACCGGTAAACAGCGAAAGCCTGCAAGATAAAACTACTGGCAGTGCCTGGCTCGGCAGCCAAATAGTAGCGTTGGACGAAAGTTTTGACGAAGATGACCTGTCGCAGTTCGATGCCATGATTGTAGGCGTGAGCGAAGAGCGCGGTGCTGTAAATAATGCGGGATGCTGCAAGGGTCCTGATGCCATCCGTAGTGCATTGTACAGCCTGAGCATGGGGCCTTGGAAACTTAAAATCGGCGACTTAGGCAATATCCGCCCCGGCGAAAACATCAGCGACACCTATTTCGCTTTGCGCGATACCACCTTCCGGCTGCTGCGCTCCGGCGTGGTGCCCATTGTCATTGGCGGAAGCGAAGATTTATCCCTCGGCGTCTATTCGGGTTACGAGCAGGCCGGGCGCATCATCAATCTGGTGAGCGTGGATGCCCGCCTCAATTACGGTGGCACCGACATACAAGCCCCCAACGCGGCCAACTTCCTTTCGTCGATCATTTTTAAAAAACCTAACTGTCTTTTCAACTTCGCCAACCTGGGCTACCAAAGTTATTTCACCGAAACTGCTACGCTGCAGGCGATGAACAAGTTGTTTTTTGATGCCTGGCGGCTGGGCGTGGTGCGTCAGAAAATAGAGGAAGCTGAGCCAGTAATCCGCAATGCCGATTATCTGAGTTTTGATATTTCTGCCGTGCGATACAGCGATGCTCCCGGCAACGGAAACGCTTCACCCAACGGTTTCATGGGCGACGAAGCCTGCCAGTTGGTTCGCTACGGCGGCATCTCCTCCAAACTTTCGTGCATCGGTTTTTACGAAACCAACCCAACACTCGATCAGCAGGGACAAACCGCGCTGCTTGTGGCACAAATGATCTGGTATTTTTTGGACGGGCTGGCCGTTCGCATTGATGAATATCCGGACGACAAACATGGCGATTTTGTAAAATACATTGTGGACACCAATAGTGCCGGTAGCGAAATGATTTTTTATAAAAGCAAGCAAACTTCCCGCTGGTGGATGCAACTTCCCGTGAGCCAGGAAAAGGAAAAAGAGCTCCGCCGCCACATCATGGTGCCCTGCACCTACGCCGATTATCAACTGGCTGCCGCCAACGAAATCCCCGATCGCTGGTGGAAGGCCTACCAAAAGCTGATGTAATTCCCGCCGCCGATTTTCGTTGTAATTGTTTTGGTTGTTAATAATTTTAAAAGATGAAAATAGCTTCATTGGTTTCTGGTGGCGTCGATAGCTCTGTAACGGTTCATCTGCTGAAAGAGCAGGGTTACGATCCGCATATTTTTTACATAAAAATAGGATTGCAGGACGACCCCGCCTGGGTGGACTGCCCCGCCGAAGAAGACATCGAAATTGTAACCTGGCTGGCCAAAAAATATGGCTGCCCGCTGGAGGTAATTTCCCTTCAGGAAGAGTACTGGGATCGCGTGATCAGCTACACCATAGAAACGGTGAAGAAGGGGCTTACGCCAAATCCCGACATGATGTGCAACAAGATGATCAAGTTTGGCGCTTTTGATGAAAAATACGGAAGCGAATTCGATCTTATCTCCACCGGGCATTACGCATCCACGCTGGTGCTCGATGGTGAAAAATATCTGGCCACAGCCCGTGATCATTTCAAAGATCAAACCTATTTCCTTGGGCAAATCAACCGGAAACAACTTTCCAAATTGGTTTTCCCATTGGGCGATTTGGTGAAAGGCGATGTGCGCCGGATAGCCGATGAAGCGCGACTTCCTTCGGCACATCGCAAGGATAGCCAGGGGATTTGTTTTCTGGGAAAGATCAATTACAACGATTTTATAAAACGATATGTGGGCACCAATCCCGGGAATATTGTAGATGCTGAAACCGGCAAGGTGCTGGGCCGGCACGAAGGATTGTGGTTTCACACCATCGGTCAGCGCCGAGGATTAGGGATGAGTGGCGGCCCGTGGTTTGTCATCGATAAAGACATCGAGGGGAATCGTGTGTTGGTTTCCAATGGCTACGATCCCGACGGACAATATAAAAAAGTGGTAAATCTGGCGCATTTCGAATTTATCAACGGCCACGCCGATCGCAACTACGACACGGCGCAGGAGGTAAAATTTAAAATCCGTCATCAGCCCGAGTTTAACGATGGGACGCTGCAACGCGAAGGCGACCGCTACATCATCCAATCGCAGCAACGATTGCAGGGCGTTGCTCCCGGACAGTTCGGCGTGGTTTACACACCCGATGCTACCATTTGTCTGGGTAGCGGCGTGATTGTAGTTTGATAAAACTTCAATAATTCACCTTATTAACATGCATTACCGCCACCCCTCCTTTTTGCTGCTTTGCGCAATGGCTCTATTTTCGGTTGTGTGGCTGGCTGGCTGTGAGCCGGAAGTAATTCCACTTCCGCCGGGCAACCCAGCAGATTTGCAATTTGAGGGACTTTGGATTGGCAATACATCACAGATGCAACTGGTGGAATTTGAAGTACAAAACATCGATGAGCACGCCTACATAACACGCTGCCGCTTGAGTTACCTGAACGGCGATAATTGGAAACTGCGCGACCTGCACAACGCTGAAGGTCTTAGCGAAATCATCGACCGGCAGTTTTCGTTTAGCCTTCCCGACGAAAGCATGGTTTCGGGAACCTTTGCCGACGCGGCACTACTCGACGGCTCAATGCAAATAGTTCGTGGCGCGCAGCCATCAGAAACCGTCACTTTTATCTGCGTAAGCGATTCCTCCCGCACCGACGTATTTGGCTTGTCACAACTCCATTTTACTTTGGAAGATAAAACCTGGGATTTTGTGCAGGACTATGGCTTTTACTTTCCTCAAACCAAAAATATTGCGCTCCATCCGGGCTGGGAAATAGTATCAGAATTCACGGGGCGAACCAATCGTGTCATCGAATTACGCGTCGGACGTCTCAACTCCCTGGCACGAATTCCTGAAATTTTTAGTGTCGGCGCAAAGCAATTTTCGCTCTTTGCCGCTGACGGTTTCGAGATTATCATACATGATCCGGACTATTATTATTTACCCTGGACAACTTCCGACACCGCCCGTGGCCAGGAGGGCAGCAGCCTTTTTATTACTGAAATTCTGGAAATAAATACCGGAAGCAGCCAGGATAATCTTTTAAAGTTTACTGCGGATTTCGATTGTAAAGTCTATCGGGAATATGGACAGATGCGGCATCTGGAGGGAAGCTTTACGGGATACGTTGGGTGGTAATTTCAATGGGCAATCTTTAGCACCATGCTCTTAGCGTTTTTTTCTCATTTCCCATTTCTCATTTCTCATTTCTCTCAGCTATTTCCCTGCTTCATTCATCGCACACAGCTCCTCAACCAGCCGGTCTATAGCTTCATCGTCGAAACCTTTTTCGCGGGCTGCTTCTTCGAGTGTTCCCCAAATAGGTTCGCCACAAGCAATACATTTTACACCTCGCTCGGAAAGGAAACGAACTGAAAACGGATAATCGCTCACCAGATCTTCGATGTAAATATCTTTAGTAATGGGGGCCATAGGCTTTTTTAAAAAAGAAAACTTAGTTCCTTTTGGCTTTTAATTTCTTTTGTTTGTTATGTTGGCGACGTTGACGGATAGCGGAGATGATCTGAAAAGTAATTTTGGCTGTGTTGATAAGCATTGCAGGGTTGTTGACAATATTATTTACCACTTCCTGCCGGATGTTGACTTGGCGAAAGTCGCTGCGCAGATTGCTAATTTGACTGGCAATCTGGTGTTCTTTTATTCTTATTTCGCTACGAAGCCAAAGTTTGCGGTAACGCAGTTCGGAGTATCTGTCAATTTTCAGCATAGGGATCCTCCTCTATTTTTTGTTCTTTGCCAAGCTCATCCTCCTTTTCAAAGATCGCTTTGGTAAGTGTTTTCAGCATTGGCTCGAAAAAGATGCGGCGCCTGAAAATGTAGGCCAAAAGCGCCATTAGCGAATAAAAAGCTGATACAATAAGATATCCCAAAAATACTTCACCTGTCGTTGTCTCAAACCAGCGAACGAAACCCATTGAGAGGAACAAGGTGACAAAAAAGACGGAAAATGTAAATATGAGCGCCGCAATGAAATGGGATAGTATTTTGGCGAGCCGCTCCACCACCACCAGGCTGTAAAGCTCAGCTTTCAGATTGATGAATTGCCTGATACTTCGGGTGATTTTCCTGATATGTGAATCAAATTCTTGCTTGTTCATAGCCGGTAGGTTAGCATGAAAAAGGAATTGCCAGCAAATTGCTGATGAATTTGCCGGGCAATTCCGTTAATTTTTGGGATGCCGGAGTGATAAAAGATTAGGCTTCTTTTTTCTGAGCTTTTTCTTTCACGTCCGAAACTTTCTCCTTAACATCAGCCAGCCTCGACTTCATGTCGCCTAAGGCTTCATTGACGTAATCTTTCAGATCGTCAAATTTGTCATCGAAGTCTTCCTTCAAATCGTTGGCTTTTTTAGTGAGTTTATCTCTGGTAACTTCGCCTTTGTCGGGAGCATACAAGATGCCGAGCGCTGCGCCCAGAGCTGCGCCGCTCAATAATCCAAAAATAAAACTGCCTGTTGAACTTTTCATTTTCTTAAGTTTTTAAGTGTTATGCTTACAAATATACAACAATCCGCCTACAGCGGCTTCTATAAAAGGTGTTAAATATTTTTTGTGAGCTTCTGCACCACTTTTACCTGGCTCAAAAACTCTTTGGCAATCACGCGTAAAACGGTATAGGTAGGGATGGCCAGAATCATTCCGGCAATACCTGCTATGCTTCCCGCGATGAGGATGACCAGGAAAATCTCGACCGGATGCGCCTTCACACTATTGGAATAGATAAGTGGCTGAAGCACTATATTGTCGATGAGGTTGCTCACAGCAAAAACACTCATCACTATTATTATCAATGTTAAGAGATCACTGGTCATCCCTGTGCTCAAAGCCGTGAAAATGGTTAGCATCACAGCAACTGCCGTCCCGATGATGGGACCAAGATAGGGAATCACGTTCATAAGCCCACCAAAAAAGCCAATCAACAGGGCATTTTCCACACCAAAAATACTCAGTCCGACGCTCAACAAGGTCATCATGGTGGTAATTTCTATGAGCAAACCGATGAAATACCTGCTCAACAATCGTTTGGATTGTGTAAGCACACTTTGCACTTCATTATGATAATTGACGGGCGTAAGATTTTCGACCAACTCATCGAGCAGATAGGAATCTTTCATAAAGAAAAAGGTGAGAAAAAGAATCGAAAAGGAGGCTATAAACAAAGATCCCGTGAAACCGATGATGGAGGTAAGCGCCTGAGAAAAAGAAGCGAAATTAAGTATCGACTCAATTTGCTGCGCAAAAATCTGCCGGAGATTCTCATCGCGCGAGAGAAGGTTGTAGTGCCTAAGAAAAACTTCAATGTCG
>CAZTCX010000020.1:28151-32018 GCA_964612515.1 uncultured Lentimicrobiaceae bacterium
CTTCCAAGCATATCGAAGTCGATGTTGCCAACCAAACTTGCCTGCGATGCTATGAGTGGAACAAAAATACTGACAAAACCCAGGACGATGAGTATAATAACAAGGAGTGCAAGAAAAGCACTGAGCCCGTTTGGAATGTGAAACCGCCTGATGCGCATGGCATTAAATCGTCGCACCATCGGCTGGCCAATCAGCGAAAGCACGATTGCAATCGCCAGATAGGTAACAATAGCGGAAAAACGCCACACCAGATAAATCACCAGCAAGCCTATGAGAATACCACCGAGAATGCGTAAAATTCTGTTCATGTGTCCTGTTTCAAAATCAAAAATTTGACGCTACAAAATTGGCGTGAAAATCATTACGCAGCGAATATAATTAAAAATAAAATTGCAAGAGGTCAAAGCATGTCAACATTGATTATCAATGCTAAACCTCCTGGTTTCATTTTCAGAAACAAAATTGCCATTTGTTTGTAAAAAACTATTGCCGTCTTAACAATAAGCGCTTGAAATCCACAATTTTTTTAAAGATTTTTCTTGAGATCTAATTTCTTTTGAGGTGCCCAAAATGGACGCGTCTAATTCTAACCGCTATCAAAAGGAAAATGCTATCGACAATTTAAAAGCAAAGTTATCAAAGGTTTCTGGCAGCTCGTAGTAGCCATAACGATAAAAAACGCCAACGCCAAACGAGTAAATCCCCATCATGTTGAGCATGTTATTGATCAGCAGCCCCGACTCCAGGTAAAGGTGATTCATGGGTTGCACCGTTATTCCCTGATGATATTCGGGATGTTGCAGACTTCCCGCACCCGCATTTGTGGC
The DNA here is from genome assembly GCA_964612515.1 of uncultured Lentimicrobiaceae bacterium. Classification (GTDB taxonomy): domain Bacteria; phylum Bacteroidota; class Bacteroidia; order Bacteroidales; family 4484-276; genus SABY01. The sequence continues at coordinate 28,979 of CAZTCX010000020.1, forward strand.
TATGGCAAATTCAGGGCTGAACTTGTTGGTACGCCACAGAAGCTTGCCGAAGTTGTGGGTGTAAAAAAGAAAAAGGTATTGGTCGTTCAGAAACTCATTCATCCGCTGGGTGGCAAACGACTGTGGCGCATAGAGCGTAAAAGTGCGGAATGCGCCACGTCCGTTGTAAAGGTTGCTTTCGGGCAACGGCTGGTCTATAGCTCCGGCCATCAGCGTAAGCGATGACTCGCCCACATAGCGGATGTAAAACTGCTTTGTAATTTTAAGATCAATTCTATTATAAAAATAACCACCTTCTAATACATTGTCCAGGCCGCGGGTGTAGGTTAAATTTATGATCGGGTAACGCGTGCCCAGCGACATTTTGCTGTCGGGCATCTGCATAAACTTTTCCTTGTAAGCATACCGCACCGAGGCCTGCACTTCCGTAAAGGTAAACTCACGTTGCGCATTGTCGGCATTGCCTTTCGGCAAAAAGCTATACGCTCCCGTGGCCTCCTTCACATCTCTGCTCATCGCAAGATTAACGGATGCATAGCGCAGCGCCCTGAAGCCCACCGCTGCCCTGATGCGTTGGGTAGGATTCATGCGGCGTATCAAAAAGTAGCGGAAGTTGGCCGGGTTGAGCAAGTTCTGTTTGTCGTTGTCATTGGTTTCGGTGGCGCCGGTTTCGGTCACATAGTCGTAATACATCACGTCGAGGCGCAGGTCGCGGTATTTATCGATGACCACGCCAAGGCGTCCGCCGTATTGCGCGCGCTCGTCGCCAAAGCCATAGCCCCAGAAAGCTTCGGCATCGAAAACCTGAGAAAGTTTGGCGTTAGTAATTAGTCCCAGCCCCAGGTACAATCCCTGATATTCGTTGTATTTGATGATTCTGCCAAGGTCCAGATCCACAACTCCCAAAGGCAGGCGGTTGTTGAGCATTGCTTTGGCAGTTTTTACTTTGGCTTCAAAGTTCATCTCCTTGCCCACGCTATCCATAAAAGAGTAGGTCCGTAGCTCTCGCTGCGAGAGGCTGTCGGTGCGAAACTGCTCCCAGAACGCTTCGCTACGGCTGCCGGCACGCGGATCAAAATCTACAGCAATATGGTTGAACTGCCGCTTCACCAGCTCTGGCTCCAGCACCACATCGCGGATGTAGCTTTTACCGCGACCAATGGGCGTCGCATTATTAACAAACATATTTTTAAAAATAATATCCGTATTCAGTTGGTATGGAAACCAATGTTCGCCATCGATGAGGTTGTAAAGATGCTGAATGCGGATGGTCATGCCGCTCTCATTACGTGCCGGCTCGGCCTGCACACTTTGTATGGCCCAGCCGTGTGTGTTTATGGAGAGCACACCGCTCAGCCCGTCGAAGTTAGTATCTTTCCATGGACGGTAATAAATCATGAACACCGTGTCGCCGGCGGCGGTGTAGGTGGTGTCCATGAGCTGGAAATAATATTTGCGCAAGCTACCCGTCGAAATGGGATTGATGTAGTTCTTGTCGCCGATGCGGATCATGTCCTGATAAAATGTGGACGACTGCAACTGTGAGCTGAGAAAGAGCAGCACCGGATCGCGAAAGCCGGAAATGCGCGAGGCAATCACCTTTTCGTAACTTTTGTCGGGTGCCATAAATTTGCGCTCCGAAACCGTTTCCATCATAAAAAAATCTTTGTCTTTCAGGAATTGCCGAAGACGAAAATCTGACGAATCTTTTGCTATGCTATCGGCAGTCGGCATTTCAAGCGTGTCAACCGTGAAAATCATTTTATCGTAGGAGGTGTAGGAAAACGAAGGGAGCTTTTCGGGGTCGTTGGCATCGCGGTTTTTGATGACGTTGCGGATGATGCGGTTTGCGGGATTTTCGCCAGCCACTATCTCCACCACGCCCAGCTCCACAAGCAGCGGCTCCATGAGGATTTCCACCTTTGCCTTGCCTTCCGGATAAAAAGTAGCGGGCGCATAACCGACATAGGAGAGCCGTAGGAATTCAATCTTTACGTTGGCGTTGAGCGTAAAGCGTCCGTCGATATCGGTAGAGGTGCCTGCCCGGCTGTTGTTGGCCACGATGTTTACGAAAGCCAACGCCTGTCCACTCTGGCTGTCAAACACCCGACCGCTGATGGTGTAAGATTGGCTGTAGCCAAAAGTTATTGCAGACATGCAACACACCAATAGCACCATTTTTCGCCGGAAAGTCATAGTTTATGGTTTTAAAAAATAGGAAAACTTTGTTATACAAAACAACATAATTTCCTGGTGTGAAAGCGGGAAATAGCGCAGTCCATTAAAATTATTTGCAGCATTTCAGTGCATTTCATTTTCACCACTAAGAACCCAATCGTCACCCGCCAACTCATGACAACTTACTTTTTCTCCCTTCTTATCGCTCTCTACTCACCGCTCATTCCTTCAGCTTCGGATTATTCTTGTGCCGCTCCGCATCGCGGAGGTTTTTCTTTTCCAGGTTTTTTGCGAAAGCCTCGGTGAGGTCGATTCCGGTTTGGTTGGCCAGACATATTACCACCCAAAGCACGTCGGCCAGCTCATCGGCAAGGTCGTGCTGCGCGTCGGTTGGTTTTGAAGATTGGTCGCCAAAGCGGCGTGCCATGATGCGCGCCACCTCGCCCACTTCCTCGGTGAGGATGGCCATGTTGGTGAGTTCGCTGAAATAGCGCACGCCTGTGGTGGTGATCCACGCGTCCACGGTTTGTTGTGCCTGTTGGAGTGTCATTTCGTTAAAATTTGTTGGCAAATTTAAGCCATTGCCTGTTATAGTTATAGTTTTACGGCCGTTCCTGTTAAAACCTTCTTTTTCATCTTTTTAAAAAAAACATCATGATAGGCAGATCTAATTTTATCGTCCGGGCAACTTACTTTCTTGTCTTTCTCATCGCCTTCACCTTTATCGTCATCATTGCCAAGAACTTTCTGGTAACGCTGGCTTTCGGCCTTTTGATCAGTTCACTGATTTATCCAATTTGCCGATGGGGTTGTAAACTTGGTGTGCCCAAAGGGCTTTCTATACTTATCACGATCATTTTAA
>CAZTCX010000021.1:0-31941 GCA_964612515.1 uncultured Lentimicrobiaceae bacterium
GATGTTTTACGATGTAACCACCCTTTATTTTGAAACCGACACTGGCGATGAACCGCGCGAAACAGGTTTCTCGAAAGACGGGAAGCATAACCAACCACAAGTGGTTCTGGGGTTATTGGTCAGTCGGGACGGTTACCCCCTCTCATATTCACTTTTTAACGGAGCCCAATACGAAGGAAGAACGATGTTGCCGCTGGTAGAAGATTTTGTACAACGTTTTAATTTGGACGATTTTGTGGTTGTTGCCGACTCCGGATTGATGAACAAGACAAATGTAAGCCTAATGGAATCTGGTGGCTATAACTACATCCTTGGCGCAAGAATAAAAAATGTTTCGCAGAAAACCAAACAATGGATTTTATCTCTTGAAAAGCGTAACGATGAATTTAATGAGCTACAGATTGATAAAGCCAGGCTAATTGTCGGTTATTCGGAAAAAAGGGCAAAGAAAGACAAATACAATAGGGAGAAGGGCGTAAAACGGTTGCAGAAAGCCTATAAGAGCGGAAATATAAATAAAGAAAACATCAATAAGCGAGGCTACAACAAATTCTTAGAAATATCTGACAATGTAAAAGTTACAATTAACCAACAAAAAATTGATGAAGACGAGAAATGGGACGGATTGAAGGGGTACATGACCAATACTTCACTTCCAGCAAAAGAGGTTTATGAGCAATACAATGGCTTGTGGGTCGTCGAAAACGCTTTTCGTGTCACCAAAGGCACCATCGAACTACGTCCGATGTTCCACTTTATCCCGCACAGGATTGAAGCGCATGTTTGTATTTGCTTCGTAGCATATAAAGTGTACAAAGAACTCGATCGAATACTGAAAATATCGGGGATCAACTTGAGTGTTGGCAAGGTACTGGACATTGCAAAAACCGTTACAACCATTAAGATAAAACTGCCCACTAGTAAAACCACGTTATCAAAAACAATGCTATTAACCCCAAGGCACAAATCTATCGACAAACTGTTTGATGAAAATTTTTGGAAAATGTTTTAGGGTGTCCCAGTGTCGAAGTCAGGAAGAAAATGCCGGAAGATGATTCCGGCATTTTTGGTTTAAATGATGGTTTTAATGATACCTTGGTAATAACTATTTTTCCCACTTCCGGGCGTAATAGACAAAAAGGAGGAAGTGGCGTTTTTAATAAAGATAAAAAAGTGCTTTAAGTCGCGCCAAAAACGGCTTTGTAATGGGTTTTAATAAACAAAAGGAATAAATCTTTTGGTCTTTCTGCGGTAAGAATCAAACTGAGCTGTGTATTTTTCCGAAAGGTAGGCATCCAGTTTTGGAATATTGAAAAAGGCGAACATGCAAAACAGGAATATCGGGATCAGGATTGCATAGAGGTTTCTGGTAATTATTGCGTAAGCGATAACCCACATCAGGTCGCCAAAATAGTTGATGTGCATGGCGTAACCAAACAAACCCCGGGTAAATAGTTTTCCTTTATTTTCCGGACGTTTTTTCCAAAAATGTCTTTGTAGCTCCGATGAGGTATTTAGAAACGACCCGACGATGAAAAGAAGGATTGCCAGAAAGTCGAGCCAGTTGAGGGCAGAGGCTCTTCCATAACCCAGGAGGGCAAAGCCGATAAAATAGAGCGCAAAGGCAAATGGCACGCTGATGCTTTCCTCCCACGGTATCCTTCGCTTGAGCAGATAGGTGATCATGAATGTCATCCTTAAAAAAACGATAACAGAAAAAGCGAAAATGAGTGCCCGTACCTGCAAGTTTCCAGCACTTTGGTCTATCCCGATCAGGCTAAGAAGCATGGTACCTTTATCCAAAAATAAAATCCGGTACGACCACCAGAGTAGCAACATTTCTATCACCACAATTGTGACTTTCTGAGAGATACTTTTTGACTTTTTTCCGTACAAATCCATTAATTATCGGGTGCTTGGTTTATCAATAAATTTGACTAATTCAACTTCCTCACTCACCTTCTTTCCCTTCCGCCAGTAGCGTTTCCAAATAATGAGTTTCGATGCCGAAGGTTTTTTTGAGAAGTGCAATTTGTTTTTCTATTCGGACAACCGCTACTTTTTTATTAGAACGGTTGGCGATGATCATCACGTTTTTAGGCGTGTGTTCGGTGGAAATAAATTCGAGCGTTTTCACCTGATAGCCTTGCCGCGTGAGCAGCAGCGCCCGAAGCGCGTCGGTAAGCATTTCGGCCTGCCTTTCGGCAAAAATGCCATGATCGAGCATGGGCCGGAGCGCCGGAGGGGGTGTCATGGCTTTGCGCACCTGTTTGTGGCAGCAGGGCGCAACGATGATGGTTGTGGCGCCGGCGCGAAGGCCAGTAGCGATGGCATCGTCGGTGGCGGTATCGCAGGCATGCAAAGCGATGAGCATTTCTATCTTTCCCGGCTGATATTCCTGAATGGTGCCGCTAACGAAATATAGTCCATCAAAACTGCTTTTTTTGGCAATGGCATTGCATTTCTGCACAAGTTCTTCCCGCATTTCCACTCCCGTGACCTCAGCTTTAAAACTTCGGTTGTTGGTGAGATGATCGTAAAGTGCAAAAGTGAGATAGCCTTTTCCGGAGCCCATATCTGCAACTGTAAAAGGTCCGGCGGGAGGTGCAGTGGGAAGGATGCTGTCGATGATTTCGATAAATTTATTAATCTGGCGAAATTTGTCGTTCATTACGGGTGCTACCTCAAACTGGCTATTTGTGACGCCAAGCGCCTGCAGATAAATATTATTTTCAGCAGTGATGAGGCGCTGCTTGGGGCGGTTGTGGCTAAGTGGCTGCAGCAGCGGGGCCGTGTCGCCGGCAGCTTTTCGCGTAAGCCTCGAATTTCCTTTCTTATTCATCACCCACTGTATCTCTTCCTGGGTGGTAAAAAGGTTGGCTTGATAAAAGTCGGTGGTGAGCAGTTGTTCGATGGTAGGGATGGCCTGATCAATCGGGAGGTTTTCGGTGACGTCGCGGGTCTGGAAGCGATAAACGAAGCTGAGCTGCAACAACTCTTTGATCATCACCGGGCGCACAAAAACATTGCGCATATCAGCCGATTTGCTTCGCACTTTGCTGAGGGTAAGTTTGGCGAGGGTGTTGGCTTCAAAACTTGCTGCTATCAAGTCCAGGAAATCTTTCAAGTTGTCATTCATTCTTAGGTGCTTTGGTGGGTGGCAAAATTAGTTTTTTGTTTTTACCGCTGTAAATTTTAACCGCAGAGGCGGAGAGACGCAGCGTTTTTTTAATGAGAATTACCGAAGAGGCGGAGAGACGCAGAGATTAATAAAAAGTTTTTTCATTTGTTTCCCTCCGCGCCTCTGCGTCTCTGCGTTTCACTCTTTTGCATTCTCTCCGCGTCTCTGCACCTCTGCGGTTCAGTCTTTTATCTTCTCTCCGCGTCTCTGCGTCTTTGCGGTTCAGTCTTTTGCATTCTCTCCGCGTCTCTGCGTCTTTGCGGTTCAGTCTTTTGCATTCTCTCCGCGTCTCTGCGTCTCTGCGGTGTATTTAGTTTTTGCGCCAAGCGCCCTGCGCCATGCAATTTGTGTTTCCCCATAAACGATACTTTTGCCGGCAAATCAGTATCAGCAAAAAGATTATTCATGAAGCGTCTTGTTTATCTGTTGTTGTTGGCGATGCTGGCCGGGCATCTGTTTTTTCTTACTTCCGATCCCGATCAACTGGTGGACGTGCATACGCGCGGCGCCTTTACCGACGAGGGTTTGTACTCGGCACAGGCGCGCAACTTTGTCAACAGCGGCGACTTTGGCTTTACCGAAAACAGTACGCTGGTGCGAGGGCCGCTTTTCGGCGTTTTGCAAATTCCTTTTTTCGCTATTTCCGGTACTTCGCTTGTGGTGGCGCGGCTCATCACCATTGCCGCTATAATGCTTGCGCTTTGGCTTCTGGCAGCAAGGCCGCGGTGGCATGGATTTACGATTCTGCTGGCAATGATAGCTTTTACACAATTTAGGGTATTTCAGTTTTCACATTATGCAATGGCCGAAATGGTGAGCATTGCAGCAGTGGTGGGCAGCTTTCTGTTTTTGCAATTTTATTTTGATAACAAAAAAATAAAAAACCTGGCACTGGCGGCGCTGATGATTTTCGTGGCTTATGGGTTTAAAATTCAGTTTGCTTATCTGGCCGTTTTGCTTCCGGTAGTTGTTAAGCTATATGATATCGGCAGATGGCTAAACAAACAAATCAATTTCCAGACGCTTATTCGTGATACTGCAATTATAACCGGATTTACGCTAGGCTTTGCGCTTTTGTATTTTTCAGCCTGGTACCTGCCCAACCAGACCTATTATGATGCTGTGATGGCCGAGCAAACCGACGGCATCTTTGAGGTGTGGGAACGCATCAATCTGACCATTGATTTCAACTACAATTATTACATTCTGGATGCTCCCAACATTCCTTTGTTGATATTCTTTACTACCGCATTGCTGTTATGGATTTTGTCAGCGTTTGGTGGTGCGTTCAGATTAAGAAATCACCTGATCATTCTCTTTGGTTTTATCTGGACTATGGCAGAGCTACACAAGCTGGGCATGCTTTATCTGCCGCAGCGTTATCTGCTGGGCTTGTATGTGGCGGCAGGATTCTTTGCCGCAGCAGTGCTTTATCAATTTATTGAAAAAAGCAAGGTTATAAAAATTGCAGTGCTTTCGGCAGTAATTATTGCCCTTCTATTTAATGGATGGTACAATGTGGAAGCCTACAATCGACGGAGCTGGCAATTGCAAGCCGCCAATAATTACCTCCAAAATTTTGATTGGCAAGATCGCGTGGTGGCGGGTGCCTGGGCACCATCCATCACCTGGGGCACTGCGGCGCGAACGATGCCGGTTTGGGCGGGAATTACTGATCCGAAATTGTTGCTGGAAAGTAACCTGCCGGCAATGATCGTTCTGGAGCACGACCAAGCGGATTCGGAATTGTTTTACGACCAAAACAATTTTGACCTCCAGGCGCACACCGACTCTATGAAAATTTTTGATGTGTGGAAATACCGACTGGAGCTTCGCTGGATTTCGCCAAGAAAGTGAAGAGGTACTCAGCAGGAAGGCCTCAGTAAAAACAGGTCAAACACCGAACAACACTTGCCCTGAGCGCAGCCGAAGGGAACAACAAACTATCCTTCTTCATTAAACTGCTCTTTCACCATTTTCAGGTCAACTTCCGTAAAATCCTTCACTACCGGATAATCGCCACTGATAGCACCAGCCGGATGCGTGCTGGCAATTCCAATAACTTTCATGTTTGCTTTTTGGGCAGCCTCCAGTCCGGCGTGAGAATCTTCGAAAACCAGACATCGCTTTGGCTCAAAATTTAATTTCCTGGCGGTGATTTCGAAAACCTGTGGATCGGGCTTCCCCCGCTGCACCTCCTCTGCGCTGGTGATGTGAGCGAAATAATCGGTCAGGTTAGTTTCACGCAAGATAAACTCCACATTAATTTGTGGTGCCGAGGTGGCCAAAGCAATCGGGATTTTTTCTGCCCGCGCTGATTTCAAAAAATCCTCCAAACCAGCAAGTGGTTTCAGCTTTCCTTGCGCATATTGCCGGTAAAGAACCTCCTTTTTACTGATAAGTTCGTCAAGCTCTTCCTCGCGCAAAGGGCGGTTGAGTACCTCGCTAAAAACTTCTCGGTTGGTGCGCCCAAAAAATCGGTTGCGGAAGGCTTCCGGCGACATCTGCAAATCAAGGTCATTTAGAAAATCGATCCATGCTTTCTGGTGTAGGTCAGCAGTATCGGCGATTACACCATCCATATCAAAAATTAACGCAAAGTTATCCATAGTTTGTTTTTTGATTATCAACACAAAGTTGTTTTTAAAGTTTTATCAAAATCCATGGCGATGTAAACTATGTTGAGCCTAATGTTTTAGCGAAAGCGAATTTCTCTATTATTATCAATACAATCCGCTTTTGAGAAGACATCGGCAGGAAGTCATCAGCAGAAATTAAAACGATATTTGCATTTTCATTAAAAACAAAAGAGATGGTTATGAATGAATGGGCAGAAATTTTGAAATACATTTTGCCGGCGCTGCTGGTGCTACTCTTGGCTTATTTTCTGGTCGTGCATTTTCTGCGTCAGGAGCGGTGGCAAAAAGCACATGCCAATGTCGGCGAGCGAAACAAGGAATGGATTCAGATAAAATTGCAGGCTTATGAGAGGATCATGCTTTTTCTGGAGCGCATCAATCCGGAGCATTTGGTGCTACGTCTGGCTGGCGATTATCCTGATGCACTGTCGTTGCAGCAGGCATTGCTGCAAAGCATCCGCGATGAATATGAACACAACCTGGTGCAGCAGCTTTATGTGAGTGATGCCGCCTGGCTGGCCATTACCGACGCCCGGAATCAGGTGGTGCAACTGATAAACGAAGCCGCACGACAAACCGAGAAACCGGCGCCAGCTCCGCAACTGGCCACCATTATTTTGCAACTCGGCATGCAGGCAAAAGAAGATCCGATAGCTGCGGCTATTAATACGATCAAAAATGATGTACGGGAGATGATGGAGGCTTAAGAGTGCATAGAGCTTGGCGCTTGGCGCAAGGCGCAAAGAATGTGGCGCTGAGCTTAGGGTTTTGGAAGACTCAATAGGGGTTTGGGGAAACACTGATATTTTCATAAAATTACCACATCGTGCAGACGCCCAATTTGGGCGTCTCCGGCGTATAAATCCTAAGCGATGTATCACATCTTTACAAAATAACATCTCCCGAAATTTACAGTATTTGGATTGTTGAAGACGAAGTTTTCACAAAGAAACATCGCACCCCGCGCCATGCATTTTATATTTTCGCCATGCGCCATGCGCCATGCGCCCAGCATTTTACCCCTTTTCACCGTTGCCGTGATAGTTGTAAATTTTGCGCAGCAGTGCGTCGTAATGTCGGTAGATTACTGCCCGCCGAAGCTTCAGTGTTTGCGACAGGAAACCTGATTGAGGCGTCCACTCTTCGCACACCAGGCGGAAGCGCTTGATCTGTTCGTGCGCACCCAAACGCTGATTGGTTATGTCCACCTCTTTTTGTACCCGGCTAATCACCTCCGGCTGACTGACCAAATCACGATTGTCGCGGTAATGTAACTTGTGCTTCAAAGCCCAAAAGTGCAGGTAGTTGAAGTTGGGCGAGATCAGCGCGCTGGCAAATTTCTCGTTTTCGCCCACCACCATGATCTGCTCTATAAATGACGACTCCTTAAACATATTTTCGATCAGTTGCGGTGCCACGTATTTTCCCGACGAGAGTTTGAAAATTTCTTTTTTTCTGTCGGTAATTTTCAGAAACTTCCCTTCATCAAGCACCCCGATGTCGCCGGTATGAAACCAGCCATCCTCATCAATCACCTGACGCGTGTATTCCAGATCTTTATAATAACCCATCATCAGATTGGGGCCTTTGGTAAGAATTTCGCCATCGGGCGCAATTTTCACCTCTATATCTTCGAGCACCGGCCCCACCGTTCCAAATTTGAGGTTGGGGTATTCAGCATGACTGACGGCAATCACAGGCGAAGTTTCCGTAAGGCCATAACCTTCCATGATGCGCATGCCGGCGGCCCAGAAGAGTCGTGAAAGTCGGGGCTGCAATGCCGAACCACCTGAAACAATAATTTTAACTCTGCCGCCAAGCGCAGCCCGCCATTTGCTATAGATCAGCCGGTCGGCAATTTTTCTTTTTAATTCATACCTGAGGCCATTCTTACCATTTAGCTCATAGCGTAATCCCAGGTTGAGCGCCCAGAAAAAGATTTTCTTTTTGATACCCGACAAATCTTTTCCTTTTGAAATGATGCGATCGTAAACTTTTTCGAGCAGTCGCGGCACTGTGTTGAAGCCATCGGCACGCACCTCCACCAAATCGGCGGTGATGGTTCCAAGCCCTTCGGCGTAATAGATACCAATGCCTTTGTATTGGAAATGATAATTCATCATGCGCTCGTAGATGTGGCAAAGCGGCAGAAAGCTAAGCACTTTGTGGCGCTCGTCGAGGGGTTGTAGTTTCGCTGTGGCGATGAAGTTGCTTACAATGTTCTGGTGCGAGAGCATCACACCTTTGGCCTGGCCGGTAGTGCCCGAAGTGTAGATAATGGTGGCCAGGTCGTCGGGGCTAATCGCTTCTTTGATTTCCTGTAGCTTTTCGCGATGCTTATCCTTGTTGGCTTGGCCTACGTCGATAACCTGCTGCCACGGAATAGCATCCTCAACGCCGTTGAAAGTGTAAAGCTGGATATTGATGTCGAGCGTGTCGAGAACTTTGCGCAGCTTGTGGTAGAGCGTTTTGTCAGAGATAATGGCAGCCTTCACGCCCGAATGGCTCAGGATATGACGGTACTCGTCGCTGCTGATGGTTGGATAAACCGGCACATGCACCACGCCGATCTGCATCATGCCCATGTCGGCAAAGTTCCATTCCGGCCGGTTGTTGCTGATCGTGGCTATCTTGTCGCCTTTCTGATAGCCCAGCTCCATCAATCCGTAGCTTACCAGATTCGACAAGCGGATGTAATCGTTGTAAGTATATTTTCTCCAGACGCCGTCGTGCTTGCCCGCCAGGACATCAGTTCTGCGAAAATGCTCAGCATAGCGATCGAGCAGATCAAAGATGCGCGTTACTTCCATGCAGGTGTGTTTTTTAATAAAAAAGAAGACAAAAGTACAAGAGTTTTCCTTTTGGCTTTAAGATGACGAGATTTGCCGAACCTTAAAATTACTATTTTCGCCGCCACTACTTTTACTAGACATTGTACTTGCTGTTATTTTTCTGCCAACGCTACGTAAAATATTTTGAATCAAAGGGGCCTTTGTACATTTTTGAATAGAAGCGCATTTTTCTTTCTAATGCAGCTAAATTCTGTTTTTATCTTACTGCTAATCTCAGTGGCTACAAATGCACAAGAGCGTGTGGGCATGGTCATTAGCAATTACGGAGGCATCAATTCAGCGCGCCTCAACCCGTCTCTGCTCGTCAATAACAAGCTGTTTTATGATGTCAATCTTCTCTCGGCAGATATTTTTCTGCAAAACAACTTCATCTTCATTCACCGCGCTGATTTTCATTTGGGCAAAATGCTTTCGAGGAATCCCGTTTTCCCTACAAACGAGGTAAAAGGAGAGGGAGTGGATTATAATTCGTCTGTAGATTTCATCGATGTTTTTGAGCAAACAGACATCATGGGTCCGTCGTTTTCGATTGTATTGGGCGATCATGCTTTCGGATTTTTCACGCGGGCCGTCACCATGACGCAGGTGAACAGGTTTCCGGGATATCTGGGTACTTTAATTTTCGAAGGCTTCGACGACACGACTTTGTGGGGCATCCCGCAGCATGACAAGGAATATGACTTTGCGACCATGGCCTGGGGGGAAATCGGATTATCCTATGCCAAAACTTTTTATAAATTCAGATACAACCAATGGTCGTTGGGTGGGAATTTGCGTCGGCTGGCTGGGTATTCCGGCGCACATCTCAAAAATTATGATGACGACTATACTGTAATTAACCGGGATCACCTTGATATCCGCAATCTGGATGCGCGCATTGGCTATAGCCTGCCTTTGGATTACAACACCAATGACTTTCCTGGTTCCGGCAAACTTTTCAAAGGGCGAGGCGTGGCCATGGATTTGGGCGTAACCTTTCGCCGAAACCGTGAGCTGCCCGACACGCGCAAAGCAGAGAGCTATTGCGCCGAAGAATTTGAAGATTATGTTTATAAAATCGGTGTTTCCTTGCTTGACCTCGGAGCCATTACTTTTAAAGAAAATGCTGCTGAGCAATATTTCAATAATGTTGCTGCCGACTGGGACCAGCTCGATACGCTGCAATTCAGCAACATCAACCAATTGTCGCATCAGTTGAGCGAGGTTTTTTATGGCGATTCAATGGCTTCTTATGCCGGAAGCAGGGTAAAAATAGGCATGCCCGCCGCCCTGAGTCTGCAAGCCGATTACCATTATTTTCCGAATTGGTATCTTTCGACGGTGGTGGTGGTTCCGATCAAAACCAGCGCTTACCAATTGCGCCGTCCGGGGCAGGCCATTGTAAATCTGCGCTACGAAACGCAGCGTTTCGAAATGTCGCTTCCCGTGTCGTTGTATGATTTCAAAAAGCTGCACGTAGGACTTAGTGCGCGTTTTTATATGTTTACCATTGGCACCGACAATCTGGGCAGTTTTCTTGGTGTAGGCGATTTTTACGGAATGGATTTGTACTTCGGCATCAAGCTTAATGTTGCAAAAGGGTGGTGTGGCCGTTATAAATCGCACAGCGATTGCCGTTATTTGGGTTTTTAAAACCCAAAAACGTGATTCTTAATTGAATTCGAAAAAAATCGCTAAAGGTTCCAGAGAAAGAGAAATATTTTTTTGCATAGAATTAATGAATACAAAAAAATACTACTTTTGCCACGATTTTATTAGCGTTCTTCTTTAAACATGGTGCATGTAGCTCAGTTGGTTAGAGCACCGGATTGTGGTTCCGGGGGTCGTGGGTTCAAGTCCCATCTTGCACCCTTCTTTTTTAAAATCCCGCAAGGTGGCTATCCTTGCGGGATTTTTTTTTAAAAGCCGTTTTTCAGGTCTTAATTTTTAAACGATGAAATTCCGCTACTTTTGTAATCATTCATCAAAAATATTGACTATCAAAATGAAAAAATCATATTTATTTTTTACCGCCCTCCTATTCATTACTACACAAATCTTATTTTCATGCAGCTCTGAGGAACGACCGCAGCAGTTGCAGATCAAAATAATCGAAACCAGCGATGTACATGGTGCCATCATGCCTTACGATTTGGTTGAGGACAAAGCTACAAAATCATCGCTGGCACAGGTGTATAGTTATGTGGAACAGGAACGTGCAAAGAAAGATCAGGTGGTGATTTTGCTCGATAACGGAGACATTCTGCAAGGCGACCCGATGGTTTATTTTTATAATTACGAACGCACCGACACGCTGCATTTGATAGCTTCGGTGATGAACTACATGGGCTACGACGCAGCCTCTGTGGGCAATCACGACATCGAAGCGGGGCATCCGGTTTATGATCGTCTTCGTGATGCCTTCGAATTCCCCTGGCTTGCTGCCAATGCTATCGATACAAAAAGTAAGAAACCTTATTTTAAACCCTACACCATTTTAGATTATCAAGGTGTAAAAGTGGCCGTGCTGGGAATGATCACACCGGCCATCCCAAAATGGCTTCCGCCTGATATCTGGTCGGGGATGGAGTTTCAGGACATGATTGAAACTGCAAAATATTGGGTGGATGAGATTAAAAAAACCGAGAATCCTGATCTGATGATTGGGTTGTTTCATGCCGGCGTGGATTATACTTATGGAAATCAGCAGGCGGAAACACCGATGAACGAAAATGCGTCACGACTTGTAGCCGAGCAGGTTCCAGGGTTTGACGTGGTGTTTGTTGGGCATGACCACAAGGGATGGAACGAGCAGTTCGACAACTGGGCAGGGCACAAAGTTCTGCTACTTGGCACCACCAGCCGCGCCCACGATGTGGCAGTGGCGACCATCAATTTGCAGCTTAGCAAGGCAACAAATCATTATCAGAAAACCACCACAGGCGAAATTGTTGATATGACCGACTTTGCTCCCGACTCAGCTTTTGTGGAAAATTTCACCCCGGCATTTCTTCAGGTACAAAAATATGTGTCGGAGCCGCTGGGAACTCTTACTCAAACCATATCCACACGCGATGCTTTTTTTGGTGATGCTGCATTTACCGACCTGATTCATCAGGCACAGCTTGCGCGTGGCGACGCAGAGATTTCGTTTACGGCGCCTCTCTCGATGGACAAGCAGTTGCAGGCCGGACCCATTTATGTTCGCGACCTTTTTAAATTGTACCGCTTCGAAAATCTGCTTTACACCATGAAGCTTGGCGGCCAGGAAATTAAAGATTATCTGGAATACAGTGCCGGCTTGTGGTTTGCCACCATGACCACCCCCGACGATCATCTCCTGCTTTTCGCAACCGACTCTACAGAAGCTTTGGAAATGCGCAATGGGAGAGCCCGCCTGGCAAACCAATTTTACAACCTCGACAATGCCGAGGGAATCCTTTATACAGTAGATGTGAGCAAGCCTTCCGGCAACAGAATCAACATTATCTCACTTGCTGACGGTGCTCCTTTTGATTATAACAAAACCTATCGCGTAGCCGTAAATTCCTATCGCGGCAATGGCGGCGGCGGACATCTTACTGCAGGCGCACGAATACCTCAGGAATTGTTACAGGATCGGATCCTCCAATCTACCGAAAAAGATTTCCGGTTTTATCTCATGCAATGGATCAGAGATACTAAAACCATCGAACCAAAAGTTACCAACAACTGGAAAATTTTGCCCGAAACCTGGGCAGAAAAAGCAGGAAAAACCGACCAAAAATTACTCTTTGGCGACCCAAAATAACACCCCATTTTTTCCGTGGTTCCCGTTAACATTAACTTACAGGACAATGCTTTGGGAGTTTGTGCAGTTATATTTGCAACCTCAAAAAACAACATCCCTCCCATGGAAATGATGAAGATTAGTTTCGAAGGAAATAAAAAAGTCAATGCTGAATTTAACGGACAAATTATTTCCACCGACCAACCCTTACAAGCTGGCGGCGATGGTACCGCCCCGGCTCCTTTTACACTATTTTTGGCGTCAATTGGTACCTGCGCCGGCATTTATGTAAAATCATTTTGCGAACAGCGCAATATTCCTACTGAAAAGATCACGATTACCCAAAAAATGAACTACAATTTCAAGACGCGCCTTATCGACCACATAGAGCTGAAACTGCATCTGCCGACGGACTTCCCGGAAAAATACAAATCCGCGATCATTAATGCCGTGAATTTGTGCGCTGTGAAAGAGCATCTGAAAAATCCTCCCGTCATTGAAACAGTGACAGAGATGGACGCATAAAACAAAAGCCCTGCACAGAATGCGGGGTTTTTTATTTCGCTGCAGCGAAAAAGCTTACTTTCGCACCTCTAAAAAAAAGAAATCTTGAACGAAAACGATAATCTTATTTACGGCACCCGTCCGGTGATAGAAAGCCTGAAAGCAGGCAAAGAGTTCGACAAAATTTTTATTCAAAAAGGGCTGCGCAGCGAACAACTTGTCGAATTGTATCAGCTCATCAAAATGTATGACGCCCCCTTTCAGCATGTCCCCATCGAGAAGCTCAACCGCCTCACACGAAAAAACCACCAGGGCGTGGTAGGTTTTGTGTCGGTAGTAACGTATCAGCCCATCGAAGAGGTGGTGCAGAGGATTTACGAGCGAAGCGAAACGCCGCTGCTCATGGTGCTCGACGGCGTAACCGATGTGCGAAATTTTGGCGCCATTGTGCGCACCGCCGAATGTGCAGGAGCGCACGCTATTCTTTTTCCTACACAGGGTTCGGCCCAGCTCAATGCCGACACCATGAAGACTTCCGCCGGCGCACTGAATCATCTGGCAATTTGCCGCACCAAAAATCTTAACCAGGCGCTCGACTATCTCCAGCAGTCGGGGATTCAGGTGGTAGCTGCCACCGAAAAAGCGGAGAAGGCATTGTACGATGTCGATTACACGGTTCCTCTGGCGCTGCTGATGGGCTCGGAGGAAGATGGCATCTCACCGGCTTATCTGCGCAAAGCCGATCATCAGGTACACATACCCATGCTGGGACGCACAGAATCTTTGAACGTTTCGGTGGCGGCCGGCGTATTACTTTATGAGGCTGTGCGCCAGCGAAGGAATATCAAGGAAAGCTAATCCTGTCAATCTCTTGCCTGCAACATTTTACCTTTTTCGTGGTTTAAACAGGCATTGTTTTGCATTCAATTTTTAATCATTATCAAAATATAGAACTATTATGAACACCAATCTGAAAAGCCTGAAACCGGAAGCGGTTTGGCGCCATTTTGAAACGCTGACGCAGACACCGCGTCCCTCACACAAGGAAGCCCGCATCATTGAAGTGGTGAAGAAATTTGGCGAAAGCCTTGGACTGAAAACCATCGTGGATGAAGTAGGCAACGTAATCATCAAAAAGCCGGCAACCAAAGGCATGGAAGATCGCAAAGGCGTGGTATTGCAAGGTCATCTCGACATGGTTCCACAAGCCAACAGCGACAAGAATTTTAATTTTGAAACCGATCCCATCAAGGCTTATATCGATGGCGACTGGGTTACCGCAGACGGCACCACTTTGGGCGCCGACAACGGTATTGGTGTAGCGGCAGCCATGGCTGTACTCGAAAGCAAAGATTTGGTGCACGGGCCTATCGAAGCGCTTTTCACCATCGACGAAGAAACCGGAATGACCGGAGCCTTTGGTTTGAAACCCGGAATGCTTGACGGAGAGATTCTTCTCAACCTCGACTCTGAAGACGAAGGCGAGCTGTACATCGGCTGTGCCGGTGGCATCAATGCTACTTCGCGCCTCAAATACAAAGCAGTGCCCGCTCCCGAAGATACTGTAGCTTACGAAATTTCAGTTTCGGGTCTTAAAGGCGGCCACTCCGGCATCGACATTCCGCTGTATCGCGGCAACGCCAACAAAATTATTTTCAGATTGATGCGCAAAGCTGCCATTGATTTTGGTTTGCGCATTGCCGAAATGGAAGGTGGCAGCTTGCGCAATGCTATTCCGCGCGAAGCCAAAGCTATTGTTACCGTTGCGAAAAGCAAAAAAGGAGATTTTGAGAAGTTTGTAAAGGATTTTGAAAAAACCCTCCAAAATGAATATGCCACCGCTGATCCTGGATTGAAAATAACAGCCGCCGGCACCGACATGCCCAAAGAGGTGATGAACGAAGAGGCACAGCGCGCTTTTGTAAATGCCATCATCGCCTGCCCCAATGGCGTGGTGCGCATGAGTAGCGACATGGAAGGACTGGTGGAAACTTCGACCAACCTGGCCGTAGTGAAGGTGAAAAATGGTACTGCTGAGGCCTTGAGCCTACTGCGCAGCTCTGTCGATTCATCCAAAGACGACCTTTCTGATGTGGTAAAAAGTGTGTTTGATCTGGCTGGTGCCGAAACCATTCTCGACGGCGATTATCCTGGCTGGAAACCAAATCCAAACTCAGCGATACTGCGCGAAATGAAAGAAGTTTACAACAACAAGTTTGGAAGAATCCCCGAGATAAAAGCCATACATGCCGGCCTGGAATGTGGGCTGCTTGGCGGAGTTTATCCACAGTTCGATATGATTTCATTTGGCCCTACCATCCGCTATCCCCACTCACCCGACGAGAAAGTAAATATCCCTTCGGTTGCAAAATTCTGGGATTACCTGGTAGAAACCCTTCGTCATATCCCAAAGAAATAGATTTTAAAAAGATAATTATTAACAAATAAAAATCCGGCAGCAATTGTTTTACATGGCTGCTGCCGGAATCTGTTAGAAAAAAATTGCTGCAAAAGATTTGTTTATTTAAAAAATGATTCTACTTTTGCACGCTCAAAAAACAGAGGAACTATGAGCAAGAGAACATACCAACCATCCAGACGCAAGAGAGTTAACAAACACGGCTTCAGGGCACGCATGTCATCCAAAAACGGCCGTAGAGTACTTGCAAGTCGCAGAGCTAAAGGCAGAAAAAGATTAACCGTCTCTGACGAAAGATAGACTATTTGCACCAAAAGCATAAATGCGTTAGCGCGTTAAAAAGAAGATGACACATTGGGGTTATCTTCTTTTTTTATGTCTGCAAGCGGTCAGAAAACACATTTCATAGCTGCAATAGTAATAACTTAGCGCGCTGGTAGTTTACCATTGATGTTTTGTTAATGAGATAATACACCCCAATATGCCCAGATTATTAGTCATCATATTCTTTTTCCTTGCGGCTTATTACTTGCTGAGTAAGTACGTGTTTCCATACCTGGTCAGACTTTTTATCCGCAAAACCCAAGAGCGCTTTACGCAACAATTCAGGCAGCAGGCTCCCCCTCAAAACCACAGAAAAGAGGGTGAGGTGGAAATAAAATATGTGCCGCCCGAAGCCGTCACGCCTCAATACAACCCTGACACCACCGAAGATGTGGATTTCGAAGAGATTAAAGACAAATAATTCTGCACGTTAATTTTTAATCATACAGCCGATGAATAATTTTGAGATAAAAAAGCTGTGGCCTTACCTGGCAGCCATTGTTGCCTTTGTGGCACTGACGCTGGTCTATTTCTCACCCCTGCTCGAAGGGCAAAAGTTGCGACAGCCCGACACGGATCATTGGCGCGGCATGTCGAAAGAAATTGTAGATTATCGCGCTGAAACAGGCCAGGAACCTTTGTGGACCAACAGTATGTTTGGCGGGATGCCTGCCTATCAGATTTCTGCCATTTACAAAGGTACCTATCTGACATTTGTAGATAAGATTTTAAAGTTAGGCTTACCACATCCCGCCAGTCTGGTATTTCTCTATTTCCTTGGTTTTTTTATTTTGCTTTTGATATTACGCGTAAATCCGTGGCTGGCGGTGCTTGGCTCGATTGGATTTGCATTCTCATCCTACTTTTTTATAATTCTCGATGCGGGACATAATAGTAAGGCGCACGCCATCGGCTATATGGCGCCGGTGCTTGGCGGCATCATTCTGGCTTACCGCGGGCGCTATTTATGGGGCGCTGCTCTTTCGGCACTGTTTCTTGGCCTGGAACTTTCGGCCAACCACCTGCAGATAACATACTACCTGGCGCTTATCGTTTTACTTTTCGTAATTGTACAATTTATCGACAGCTTCCGCAACAAGACTTTACCGCGTTTCGTCAAAGCTTCGACGGTATTAATGGTGGCAGCGCTGCTGGCCGTGGCGGCGAATTTACCCAACATCTGGGCTACCTGGGAATATAGCAAATACACCATCCGCGGAGCTACCGAATTGTCCAGTGAAAAGGAAAACCGCACCTCCGGCCTCGACATCGACTATGCCACTCAGTGGAGCTATGGACGTGCCGAAACATTTACATTGCTCGTGCCCGACTTCATGGGCGGGGCTTCCGGCGCACATCCCGACGAAAATTCAGCTACTTATCAGGAATTAATAAAAGTATTGCCGGCACAACAAGCTGCTGGTTATCTTCCCTACTTTTCTTTGTACTGGGGAACACAACCCTTTACCTCCGGACCGGTTTATGCCGGAGCCATCATGGTTTTTCTCTTTATTTTGGGAATGCTGGCGGTTCCCGGAAAATACAAATGGTGGCTCATTGCCGCCACAGTTTTATCAATATTGCTGGCCTGGGGTAAGAATCTCATGCCTTTTACAGAATTTTTCCTCCATTATCTTCCGGGTTACAACAAGTTTAGAGCAGTATCGATGACTTTGGTAATTGCCGAGCTCACCATTCCGCTCCTGGGAATATTGGCGCTATCGACCATTTTTGATAAAAATATGGATCGTAAACGGGCTACCAAACAGTTGTTCGTCGCTACCGGAATTGCGGGTGGACTGTTGTTGTTTTTGATAGCATTTGGTAGTTCCATTTTCAATTTTTCTTCCCCCGGTGATGCACGTCTTGTTGAAGCTGGCTTTCCACAAAGTCTTATTAATGCTTTGCATGCCGATCGTGCTGCCTTATTGCGTGCCGAAGCATTGCGCTCGTTGCTTTTCATTCTATTGGCCGCCGGATTGATATGGCTTGCATTAGCAAAAAAGATGAAAGCACAATTTGCATTTATTGGTTTGATCGCGTTGGTGACCATCGACATGTGGACGGTGGATAAAAGGTATCTGAATGACGAGAACTTTGATGCGGCCCGCAAGATAGAAGTTCCATATACTGCCACCCAGGCCGACCAACAAATATTGGCCGACAAAACTCTCGATTTCAGAGTATTCAACCAAACGGTGAGCGCTTTTAATGATGCTAACACTTCTTATTTTCATAAATCGATTGGCGGCTACCATGGCGCAAAATTGCGGAGATACCAGGAATTGGCAGATGCCCATATTTCCAAGGGCAACATGAAAGTGTTCGATATGCTTAATACACGCTATTTTATTGTTCCCGATCAAAACAAAGCTCCGATGGCACGGCTTAACCCTGGTGCGCTTGGCAATGCGTGGATTGTGGATAAATACCGGTTGGTTGACAATGCCGATGCAGAGATTGCTGCACTCAATGATTTCGATCCTGCAACCGAAGCCATCGTCGATCGTCGGTTTGCTGATGTGCTGGAAGGATATTCACCCGGCCGCGATTCGTCTGCTTTTATAAAACTCACCAAATACACTCCCAACGAGTTGATTTATTCATTTTCGTCGGCAAAAGATGAGCTTGTTGTCTTTTCAGAAATCTACTACGACAAAGGGTGGAATGTATATGTAGATGGGAAGCAGATGCCTTATCTGCGTGCCGACTATGTGCTACGCAGCATGGTGGTGCCGGCTGGCCAGCATGAGATCATCTGGAAATTTGAACCTGCTGTTTATCATACGGGCGGGCTTGTAGCAGCCATTTTCTCTGTGATTATTCTGCTTGGCTTCTTTGCCGCACTTGGTAATGAACTGATGGGTGGAAGTAAAAACAAAACCTCGTGACGTATGAAGCGTCGCGTTCTCATCATCACCTACTATTGGCCACCGTCGGGGGGCGCCGGGGTACAGCGGTGGCTTAAGTTTGCAAAATACCTGACTGAATTTGGCTGGGAGCCTGTGATCTACACACCTGAAAATCCCGAGGTGCCCGTGGAGGATGCTTCTCTTTTGAAAGATGTGGATCCAAAAATTACGGTTCTAAAGACAAAGGTGTGGGAGCCTTATCAATATTATAAAAAACTACTTCGGCTGGATAAAAATGAACGTATCAATTCATCATTTGTCAGCGAAAACAAAAAACCAAAACGCCTTGAAGAACTGGCCGTTTGGATTCGGGGCAACTTTTTCATTCCTGATGCGCGGCGCTTTTGGATTAATCCATCTATAAAATATCTTACGCGTTATTTGCGCAAAAATCCCGTTGACGCCATCATTTCTACCGGGCCACCCCATTCGATGCATCTTATCGCACACAAGCTACAGCAAACGATGGGGATTCCCTGGCTTGCCGATTTCAGAGACCCGTGGACCAACATCGATTTTTACCACCAGCTCAAACTTACCAACGCTGCCGATCGTCGGCATCACCGGCTCGAAAAGATTGTTCTTACCAAAGCCGACAAAGTGGTAGTAATTTCCGACGGTATGAAAAAGGATTTTGCCGGCATGGTCGATCGGTCGTATCAGGTTATTTCTAATGGATATGATACGGATGATCTTCCGGCTAAAAACCCGGAGCCAGATCGTAAATTTTCGATAGCCCACATAGGAACCATAGCACAATCACGCAATCCGGAAAACCTCTGGGGAGTATTGGGTGAGCTGGTGCAGAAATACGAAACCTTTGCCGAAGCCCTTGAGATAATGTTGATTGGAAAAGTGGATTATTTTGTAAATGAATCGCTGCGCCAGCATGGGTTGGAAACCTACGTCGAAAGATGGCCCTATATGGATCACGATCAGGTGGTGGCGCAACAGCAGCGTGCGCAGGTGCTACTACTGCTCATCAACAACACGCCAAATGCCTCGATGATCCTCACCGGAAAACTATTTGAATACATGGCTGCACGCAGGCCAATTTTGTGCATCGGCTCCACAGATGGAGATGCGGCAAAGATTCTCCGAGAAACAGGATGTGGCGAGACCTTTGACTTTTCCGATCGTGAGCACCTCAAAAAGCAGGTGCTTACACTTTTTGATCGTTATACGCAAAATCAAAACCATTGCAGCCATGCGGATATTTCAAAATATAGCCGACGGGAGCTTACCGCAGAGCTTGCCAAAGTATTGCAGGAAATGATTAGTAGAAAAGAATAGCGGAAGCCTGTTTTATCGGCTTTGATTATTTACTTTGCGTTGAAAATAAAACGCCTTCCTGAACGTACCGACTTCAGCATCCACAAATCCCAGGAAAAATCAGCGTCGGCTTTTATTTAGGCCGATGGTGCAGGAGTTTCACCGCCCAATCAATCCTTTCATTCATATCTTCCGAAATTTTCAAAGCATACACCGGCACCACAAAAAGTGCGGTGAGAAGGGTGCTGCGCACGATGATGTCGAAGATGTAGTTGGGCAGTGCTGGCAAGAACGTGCTCAAATACCAGGCCCCGAGTGCTATTAACGCCAGCCACAAATGGCGGTAGCTCAAGGGCTGAAAACCAAAGTTGTGGCGGATAAACCAAAACCTGACGCCGTTAAGCAGAAATTTCGACAAGAACGAGGCGATGGCTGCTCCTACGATACCGAAAACGGGTATCAGCAGCAGGTTGGTGACGATGATCACTGCAGCAAAAAACACCAGCAAGTATGTCTGCCAGCGGTAGAGGTGCGAATTCATGATGATGTGGGTACTCATGCCCATCACCACATCGGCGAGGTTGGCAAGTCCGATAAATAAGATCACATAGCGGCCTCCCAGAAATTTGTCGCCCACCAGGTGAAACACGTTATCAATGTTTCCCCAGATACCGATGAACAGCAGCAATCCCACTATGGTGAGGGTAATGCTGCTACGCGTATAGATATTGCTGATAGTTTCACGATCGTCAACTTTCCATGCCTCGGCAATCACCACCGAACCGATTTTTTCCATCGTCCGCATTGGCACCAGGATGAGTGTGCCAAAGAAAAAGCTGATGGTGTAAACGCCGGCCATGCTCAGGTCGTAAAACCTTTCGATCATGATCACGTCGATACTCATCACCAGCACCCCCGAAAAGCTCGCCATGACGCCAAAGAATGCCACACTGATCATATGTTTTTTCAGTGTCTCATCCACATATTTAAACCCCGGTCGCAGATAGAGCTGCCCGCTCCGAGCCAATGACACCACAAACATCACCGACGGCGCCACATAAGCAAAGATGTAGAGCCACACCAGCCCGGTAAAATCTACCAACGAAAAGAAGTAAAGTCCCACGGCTGCGATGATCAGGACACGTTGGGCCACTTCTTTGTATATGATACCTTTTACGGCATTAAAAAGTACGCGGTAATAAGTGTCGAGTAACCCGAAGATCAGCGTGAAAAAGGTGAGCGGAATTACCGTATAAAAATATTGTATAAATAACGATGTGCCTTCTTTCGCCTCGCCGATAATCAAGGGTTTCAGCAGTATAAACCCTAACGACGACACCACAAAGCCGGCAAGCCCAACTACCAGCGCGATGCCTAGAAAACCTTTGTGTCCGCTGGCCGGGTCTCTGAAAAACGGAAAGAGCTTTACCATTACGGTGTTCATGCCCAGGCTGGCAAAAATGGCAATGATGGACGAATAAGAAACCAGTATCCGCAGCAGCCCGATCTCCTCGGTTTCGAGCACGCGCGTAAAGATGATGGCTGTGGTGATGAAGCCCAATCCGACGCCAATGTAGGACCAGATTACTCCCGAAATGCTTTGCCGCCGAATTACGCCCACAGTTTTCTGTTGTTAATTTATTAAAAGCATTTTTGAAATTAGCAAGTGGGATTAGACGCGGTGCAGCAGTTTGCTCACAAAGCGGGAGATGTCATACTCGCTGTTGAACACCTGATGGAGTTCGTCGAAAATGGGGAAATCTGCAGGGGCGATTTCACGCTTTACCAACTCTTCATAAAATACATTGCAGGCAATGCGTCCTTCGAGCACCACCTTTTCGGAAATGTAATCCGTAAAGAATCCTTTGCCAATAAGTAATCCCAGCGTGCGGTTTCGGCTCAGGTCGTTGAGCGAAGTCAGCGCAAAGTCTCCGATGCCGCAATAGTTGAACAGTGTTTCTTCGCTGCCACCAAAGAGCAGCAGTATGCGACGCATCTCTTTGAATGCTCTCGTAAAAAGCATAAACTTCAGGTTGGGCGACTCAAACTGTGCGTCAACCACGCCGATAACGATGGCGTAAATATTTTTTAGAATACTAAGCATTTCCGTACCGCGGATGTCGGCAGAGTAATCGGTATAGATGGTGGAATTTGCAAAAAGAGCTTTGAGCTGCTGATAAAGCGCCTTGCTTTTCGTTCCGATGGTAAAAGCTGTTGGTTGGTTGTTGATAATTTCGCGCGCAAACGACGGCCCTTTCATGGTAGCTACGGCATTAGGCAGATCTTCGGCGAGGCATTCCACAATGGTTCGGTTTTCATTGCCAAAGCCCTTGGCCAGATTGATGAGCGCCGATTCGGGATGGATGCTGTGACTATTGATAAAATCGACCACGCTTACCGACGGGATGGCGATAAAAACCAATGCCTTTTGTTTTAAAAGTTCAAAATCCGTTGAGGCTTTCAGGCGTCCCTGAAGCCGGATATTAGGAAAATATCTATCGTTGATATGAAGGGTGTTGATATTCTCAACCACCGCCGCCTCAATAGAAAGTAGCGTTATGTCCACACTTTCTTTGGCGGCAAGCACGTTGCCCATCGCTGTGGCAATGGCTCCTCCTCCTATAAAAAATATCTTTTCTGTCATACCTTTTTAATATCAATAATATTTTCTGAATGTTCCAACGCTTCAGCTTCACCGACTGGAACAACTTCACCTTTGGCCATCCGGATGCTTACATTGAGTTCAAAACCAATGAGCACGATGATGCTATTAAAATAAATCCACAACATAAAAACCAATAACGTGCCTATCGAGCCGTAAAGTGCATTGTAGCGGTTGAAGTTGTCGATGTAGAAATTAAAGCCATACGTTGTTAATATTAGCAACAACGTGGCCAGTGTAGAGCCAGCCGAAATAAAGCGGAACTCGCGTCGCCGGGCGGGAGCAAAATAATAGAGGAATGAGTTGGTAAACAAAAACAACGAAATGATGAGTATCCAGCGCAAAATCTGGATCATGAGGATGGTAAAATAATCGGTGAGGATACCTTCATCCATCAGCCATCGGATGATGTAGCCACCAATGATGGAAAGGGAGATGAGGATGATGATCAATACCGAAATTACCACCAGCAGAAACACCGATACCAGCCGCTGACGGAACCACGTGCGTGTTTCGATGGAATGAATCGTGGAGTTGAATCCCTCAATGATCGAGTCGATGCCGTTGGTGGAAAAATAAAGTGCCAGGATAAAACCTAACGAGAGCAAGTCGCTTCTTGGGCGTGTAATGATTTCGGTAAGCGTGCTGCTCACATGCCACCAGAGGGTAGCCGGAATTACTTCCTGCAAAGCGTTGAGCAAGGTAGGCTGAAAGCCCTGGATGGGTACAAAAGGAATGATGGTGAAAAAGAACAGGATGGTTGGAAACAATGCCAGGAAAAAGTTGAACGACACCGCCGAGGCGCGCAGCGTCAGTTTTCCCTGAAAGAGGCCTTTAAAAAAAAACATTAAAACCGTGAAAAGTGGCAATCCATCAAAGCCTGGCAAAACAACCTTCCGCAATTGCCGAATGCTGTAGGCCGCTGTATTACGTGTAAAAACTACAATACGTGAGTCGTGCTTACCGGTAGCGATATGATGGCGTTTGAATGGGTTCACGACTTATTTTTGATGATGATGAACCGCTTTCAGGCTCATGTCGAGGCTTTTTATCTGATGTGTAAGCGCTCCCGACGAAATAAAGTCAACGCCAGTTTCGGCATAGCAACGAATATTATCAGCAGTGATACGTCCGGAGGCTTCTGTCTCAATGCGTTTGGCAACAATCTCAACGGCGCGCCGCATATCCCCGGGCGTAAAGTTATCGAGCATCACACGATGCACTCCGCCATGATCCAGCACCTGCTGCAATTCATCAAAATTGCGCACCTCTATTTCTATCTTAAGATTCATTTTTTTCTCCACCATGTATTTGTGCACAGCATCGATTGCCTTACTGATTCCACCGGCAAAATCGACATGATTATCTTTTATCAAAATCATATCATAAAGCCCAAAGCGATGGTTGGTGCCGCCACCTGCCAACACGGCTTGCTTTTCGAGCTGTCGCAGCAATGGCGTGGTTTTTCGGGTGTCGAGGAGTCGGGCAGACGTATCGGCAATCAGATCGGTCATGCGTCGGGTGGAGGTAGCAATGCCGCTAAGTCGCTGCATAAAATTGAGCGCAAGCCGTTCACCGGTGAGGATGGAGCGGCTACTGCCGGAAAGCGTAAAAACAATATCTCCAACCGTCACCTTCGTGCCGTCTTTCATCAATGGCTTAAATTGGAGCGACGGATCTACAGCCTCAAAAACTTTTCGTGCTACCTCTATGCCGGCAACCACGCCATTGGCTTTGATGAGCAATTTTGCTTCGCCGGTGGCCGTTGCCGGAATTGTAGAAAGCGAAGTGTGATCGCCACTGCCGACGTCCTCGGCCAAAGCTTCTCTTATCAGTTCATCTAAATTCATAATCTGAAAATTTTGCTGCAAAGGTAGCAAATCGATGAATCATTAATTTGCGTCCTAAATGTGGATGAAAGCGAAGGGAAATTCCTATTCAAAGCGGTCTTCTTTTTTTTAGAAAAGCTTCAACTTACGGATGGTTTTAGTAGTAATAATTTTGTTTTCTGCAACAATCTGCGTGGTTTATCAGGCAGCTTTTCCGGCAGTAGTCATCCGCAACGACGATAGCCACAATCCGATAAAGGTGAGCAGTCCGTTGATAATCAGCAATTCGAAACCAAATTTATAACCCCATAATATTTCTACAGAAAAGCTGCTCAGCAGATAGCACAGCAGCGGCGAAAGAATCGCAATGAAAGGTACCCAACGATCCGACATCGAGCGACGGGTGAAAAGTCCGTAAGTGAAAAGTCCCAACAACGGCCCATAGGTATATCCGGCCACGGTGAAAAGTTCGTCAATAACTGCTTGATTGTTGATTCCTTTAAAAGCAATAATGACAAGTATCAGCAGTGTGGCAATACTAAAATGCACGCCGTAGCGGATGTGCTGCCGCTGTCGTTCTGTAAGTTTGGCGTTGCGACTGATGCCAAGTATATCCACAGAAAAAGAGGTGGTGAGTGCTGTCAAAGCGCTGTCGGCACTGGAATAGGCGGCAGCGATCAGGCCAATGATAAAAACCATGCCCGCCACCACACCAAGATGGTTGATGGCAATTTCAGGGAAAAGCGTGTCGGAGGTACCCGGTATAACAATGCCCATTTGCGTGGCATACATCGCCAATGCGGCGCCGAGCATCAGAAATAACAAATTTACCGGAACCAATATCCAGCTCAGGGTGATGATATTTTTCTGAGCATCGCGCAGATTGCGACAGCTCAGGTTTTTCTGCATCATATCCTGATCAAGCCCCGTCATCACAATGGCAATAAAAGCGCCTGAAACCAATTGTTTGAGATAAAAACGCTTGTCCTGCCAGTCGGTAAAAATCATCTGTGAGTAATCGCTGTCGTAGATATTGTTAACCAGCCCGCCGAGCGTAAGCCCCAGATGGTCGCGAACAATATAAAAAGTAATGCCAAGGCTGGCGAGCAAAAAGGTAGTCTGGAGCATGTCGGTCCAGACGATGGTTTTGATGCCGCCTTTGAACGTGTAAAGATTGATCAGCAGCATGAATAACACCACAGTGAGCCAAAACGGAACTCCAAAACTATCGAAGACAAATATCTGCAGGATGTTAATGACCAGAAACATGCGAAAGGAAGCACCGATGACGCGTGAAAGTAGGAAATAAAAAGCACCGGTTTTGTACGACCAATAGCCAAAACGATCGAGCAGGTAGGTGTAAATGGAGGTGAGTTGCAGGCGGTAATAAAGCGGCAGCAGGATTTTGGCAATGGCGAAATATCCAAAAAGGTAGCCCACTACCACCATCATATACGAAAACTTGCTGTCGGTAACCCAGCCGGGAATGGAGATAAATGTTACTCCCGAAAGTGAAGCGCCTACCATGCCATAAGCCACGACAAACCAGGGCGACTTACGGTTGCCCAAAAAATAGGATTCATTGTTGGAATTGCGTGACGTGATCCAACCAACGATGAAAAGCATTAGTGTGTAGCCAAGTAAGCAAATGAAAATGAGTGTGGCGGACATAGTAAAAATGGAGAGGTTACCGGCTTAGTTTTGGTTATTAATAAAAAAACTGCCTGGTTTACAGCGCATGTAAATTTCAAAATCCCAACAACCAAATCGCTTCCCGGTGATTTCTGTATTAAAAATTTTATCTTTTAATGTATTTTTCATTTGCAAATTATCATTTGGAACTAATCATCGCCTGTGCCATTGCTTGCAGCGACGGAAAATAATAATCAGTCAGTTCAGGGTTGTCGGTGGCAATGGAATGGCTTTCGCCGATAAGTACGGTGGTCATTCCCAGCCGCCGGCCAAAAAGCAAATCGCTGCGGGAGTCGCCTGCCATGATGGATTTTTTGAAACGTATCTCCGGGAAATCTTTCCGGGCTTTCAGCGCCATGCCTACGTTGGGCTTTCGGTCGAAAGGATGATCTTCGGCCAGGCCACTACAATGATAAATCCTGTCGATGCGCCCGCCGGCTGCTTTCACCTCCTGAAGCATTTTCTGATGAATTTCATTTAGCATTGCTTCCGTCATCAATCCGCGACCAATCCCTTGCTGGTTGGTGACGACCACAATAGGTCCAAAGATTTCACTAAACGTTTTGATGGCTTCCCCCACTCCACTTATCAGCCTGAAGTCGTCGGGGTGCTTTACATAATCGCCTACCCGCCGCTCGTTGATCACACCGTCGCGATCAAGAAAAAGCGTCCAGGATTTAGAAACCAAATTCTTTAAAGTCATCTTGTGCTTTTTGATAATCGGCTGGTACGCCGATGTCGATAAAATACTGGCGGCATATCAAACCAAAAATTCTGTCGGTGGCGTAATATTTTTGTAAAAAGTCGTGCTCAAACGAAAACTTCTCCGGCAACTCTTTTGAAATAAAATATCGCTTGTTGATCATGTACATCCCGGCATTGATCAATCCTTTGCCAGTAGATTTATTTTTTTCGGCAAAACCGGTAATCCGGCGCTCTTCATCCATGGTCACGCTGCCATAACGGCTCACATCGTTCGCTTCATACAATGCAAGGGTGATCACAGCCTCGCTGCTGCGCTGTGCGTTAAGAAGTTTTGGCACATCCATTTCAAAAAATGTATCGCCATTCATCACCAGCACCAGCGGCTCCTGCACTTGCTGCATCGCCAGCTTTAAAGCACCTCCTGTACCCAACGGTTCTGATTCGATGGCATAGTCGAGCTGCAAATCTCGAAAAGCATCACCATAATGTTCCGTGATGAGCTGATGTTTATGACCGACTGAAAGAATTACGCGTTTTAATCCCAAATCATCGAGGTATTGCAACAGATAATCGAGAAACGGGCGGCCATTCACTGTTGCCATGCATTTTGGCAATTCCTCCGCAATGGTTCCGCTAAGGCGCGTGCCAAGCCCACCAGCCAGAATGATGGCTTCATTTATCATCGTGGAAACATCTTAGATTCGACAATCTGGCAGACGATGTGCCCGAGCGTAATGTGCACTTCCTGAATGCGCGGCGTATCATTGGAAGGTACGTTCAACAGCAAATGGCAAAGGGTTTTCATCTTGCCACCGTCTTTGCCTGACATCCCTATTGTGATCATGCCCGCTTCAGTTGCAGCATGAAGCGCGTTGAGGATGTTAGGAGAATTTCCTGAGGTAGAGATGGCCACCAGCACATCTCCTTTGCGACCTGCCGCTTTCACCATGCGTGCATACACCTCGTCAAAACTATAATCGTTGGCAACAGCCGTAACAAATGAGGTGTTGGTGTGCAAGGCCTCGGCATAAAGGGGCGGACGGTCATAGTAATAGCGGCCGGAAAGTTCTGCCGCCAGGTGCTGTGCGTCGGCGGCGCTGCCACCATTACCACAAAAAAGCACCTTGCCACCGGCGGCAAATGTTGCGATCATCGCATCGGCAACCAACTGCACTGTTTCCAGCAATTTGGTGTCAGTCAGAACTGCCTGTCGAAGATCAATACTGCTTTGTATAATTTCTTTGATCATAACGCCCGTGTGTGATAAGGGCGCAAAGATAGTTTTTTCGGCGATCGGGCTAAGGAATTGAGAGCTCTGCTGTCTGGCTATCTGAAAGATTGTGGAGTTGGTTTTTTAATCTTACCCCGCTTTTTTGGCCTCACCCCCGGCCCCTCTCCAATTGGAGAGGGGAGCACAACTGATGAGCAGTGAGGGTGTTTGCTTAAGAGTGTGATCCGCTCTTGATTTTTCAAAATACCACGAAAGTGAGTTCCGCCTTTTTGACCTCACCCCCAACCCCACTCCAATTGGAGAGGGGAGCACAACTGACGGGCGCTGAGAGAGTTTGCGAAATGGTTTGCTTCGTTTACGATTTGCCGCAATGCTCTGAAAGAAAGCTCCCTTCCCCGTGTCGGGGAAGGGTCGGGGATGGGGCATTGAAAGAAAGTAATAATTATCGAACCAGATTTGCAGATTTTATCTATAACCTGCAATCTCCGCTTTTTTGGCCTCACCCCCGGCCCCTCTCCAATTGGAGAGGGGAGCACAACTGATGAGCAGTGAGGGTGTTTGCTTAAGAGTGTGATCCGCTCTTGATTTTTCAAAATACCACGAAAGTGAGTTCCGCCTTTTTGACCTCACCCCCAACCCCACTCCAATTGGAGAGGGGAGCACAACTGACGGGCGCTGAGAGAGTTTGCGAAATGGTTTGCTTCGTTTACGACTTGCCGCAATGCCCTGAAAGAAAGCTCCCTTCCCCGTGTCGGGGAAGGGCCGGGGATGGGGCTATAAGCGGAGTGCATCGTCCGGAATCTTCCCATAAATGCCACAAAAAAACTCCTTCCCCATCAAAGACGGAAAAGGAGCTTTTTTTAAAATTCGTTTTGATTTATTGAACGATCACCTTTTTAACATCTACACCTGCCTTGCTTGTGACTTTAAGCAGATAGAGGCCGGTGGAAAATGTCCGCACATCTACTTGCCTGCGTTCTCCATTCCAATTAAAACTTGAAACTACTTTTCCCGAAAGGTTGATAAATTCAACGGTTGAATTTTGGTTGCGGTCGGGCTGATAAGATTCTAATATGAAATAATCGGAGGCAGGGTTGGGATCAACGCGCAAGCCTGACAGTTCCATTGCTGGCACTGATACCGAAATCATATTGCTGTAAGTAATCACATGGGTGGTCACGTTCATCAATGGGTTAAAAGTATCACCACAATCGGGGCAAGTGACGCCTGTCACACAGTTTGGATTGTTTGGATGACACAGATCCACATAATTCGGGTCGAACTCATATTGAAGGTTGAGGTTGGAAGTTCCCACAAAACTGGTCATATCAAAATCATAGATGCGTCCGATAGAACCGGGGCACCAGCCGGCGCGGTTATAAATCCAGGTACCATTTTGCGGCTGGCAGCCGGCAGGATTAGGATTACATACCGACCATAAATCCTGCGTAAAAGTGCGGCTTCCGTTCACCTTAATATAATGGGTAGCATGAAAGAATTCAGAAGCATTGCCGGTATTGTTTTCACCCCAGTTGTGCCCGGTGGTCATTACCTTTAGCGTTGCAGCGGTGGCATCGGGATGAAAATTATACACTGCCGAAGGAACCGGTTGCAGGTTGGCCATATCGCCAAAAGGATATTCTCCTCTCCAAATGGGCGTAACCCATGAGTAGAGATATTCGGGTGTACCTTTGGTAAATTTATAACGGATGTCGATCAACAGCCCTTTGTCCCAGGTGATGCAATGGTAGCGCACATCCACTTCGCCCTGAAGTAGCGAAGCATAATCGGTAACATCAGTCTCATCGCTGCAACCCACGCCAAACGGCGTAAGATAACGGTACATTTCAATCCAGTTTCCGTCGAGGTCTTTTACTTCGACGTGCGATACGCGGTCGTAGGGATCGCAGCCGCCCGCCGGACATGAGATGGTCAGAACGGAATTTATATTAGAAAATGCTCCTGTAAAAGTTGGAAAAATATAAGTGCCATAAACGATTTGCGCGGCAGCGGTCACCAGGTCGCCGTCAAATGTCTGTACCTCCATGTCTGTAATATCACTGGTAACTTCAAAATTCACCACTTTGGTAGTGACGTTGCCTCCGGTGATGGTGCTGACGACAGTCATGCTGTAATTGCCAAATGCCGGCGGCGTCCAGTAGGCAGTATAATGGTTGTTTTCGCGAATAAAAACAGGTAACAATTCACCTTCCAGGCTGAAAGTAAGCGATTCGACAGAGATTACCTCCGGATGTTCCACTTCGGATTCGGCCACAAACATTACCGGGTTCAGCTCATCCATATATACTTTGTTTCCATCCACAGGCCTTCTTACTTTAAGCGTCGGGAAATAGGCGGATGCATCCACCACCTCAAACTCATTGATGAGTTCGTTGGCCGGTGCATACACATCGTCGCCAGGCTGCGAAGCTTTCACTTTCACTATTCCTGCTTGCCCTGTAAGCGTCAGGATATTTCCGGACACGGTTGCCGGCCCCTGAAGAATTGTATAAACGACAGGAAGCCCCGAACTGGCCGTTGCCTGCAATTGAAAAGGTGCATCCGTGGTGAGTTTATTGCTAATAGGCGGAAAGTTGATAAACTGATAAAGTCCGTTCAGGTCGGGCTGACGAACCAGAATATTATCAAAAGCACCTACCTGTCCCTGCGAATGGAAGAATATCCCATCCCACACAGTATTGTCGGTTTTGGTACCTGAGCCGGGTGTAAGCTCCATACTTACTCCTTGTATTTCGGCAGCCGGCAGCCAATCACCCAAAGTGCCCAATTTATAAAAAAGTGCGATGGTTCCTACGCCACCGTTGGCGGTAAAGTCCATCACCATTTTATAACGGATCCAGCCTTCGGTATTAGCCACGAAGGGAATTTCAGTACCTGAGGGTAGCACAAGCTTGTTGCCGGCAGGCGCTGCTTCGCGCAAATAAATATACACGCCGCCATCATTGGGTTCGGTGGTAAGGCCGGGAGCAATGTACCCGTCATTATCGGCATCGAAGCCAACGCCAAAAAATACGCCCCACCAGTTTCTGTACATATCCACCTCTAATTCGATCACACCATCCGAAAAGTCGAATTCAAAATTAGCAGTCGATTTCCGGGTAGCCGTGCGCCCAACGTTGGGGCCGCCATGCGGATAAAATACAAACTGGCTGCCATCGGGCGATACAATCGTGCCGCTGGCATAACCCACTTCGAAATCGGGAGAGGAGGCGGCGCTGTGCGCAATAGTTTTCCAACTATCCTGACCGTTTAAATCGCCAGCATCAAGGCTGTTGAAATCATACGTCGAAACTACCTGCGACATACCCGTCAGAAAAGCCAGCAGGAATCCAAATGTGAGTAGGTGTGTTTTCATAAACTATCTGTTTTTACGGTTTACTTTTAAAATTTTTTTCAAAAGTAAATTATTTTGATAACACACTTTCATAATTTTTTAGAACCTCAACCCCGACCCCTTTCCTGAAGGAGAGGGGAGCGCTATTGCTGGGTGATAAGGTTTTCTTGTAAACGAATTCCGTTACTTTTTTTGACCTCACCCCCAGCCCCTCTCCTGAAGGAGATGGGAGCGCTACTGTGGGGCGATAAGGGTGTTTCATAAACGGATTGTGTTGCTTTTTTTGACCTCACCCCCAGCCCCTCTCCTGAAGGAGAGGGGAGCACTACTGACGGGCAGTGCGAGTGTTTTTTGAGTACCCCACTCCTATTATATTTTAACGCTATTCTATGAAAGAAAGCTCCCTTCCCCGTGTCGGGGAAGGGCCGGGGATGGGGCTAAATTTGATCTATCTCTACCTTGCGCAAATCTGTGAAACGTTGCTTTTTCGGCCTCACCCCCGGCCCCTCTCCTGAAGGAGAGGGGAGCGCTACTGCTGGGCGTTATGAGTGTTTTTTGAGCACCCCACTCCTATTATATTTTAACGCTATTCTATGAAAGAAAGCTCCCTTCCCCG